>NZ_SDLI01000006.1:0-300000 GCF_004123195.1 Ammoniphilus sp. CFH 90114 | reverse complement strand
CTAATAGGAACAGTAGACAAATCGGGAAAGTTGCTTAAGTGGCTGAGTAAGGTATCTGCTATCGTGATGTGGGGAGCAGCCATTTATTTAATTACCTCGTTAGTCTAGTGATGGAAGACTTCTTATTCGTAAGAGGTATGGAAAATCAACTCATAGTAAATCCTTTAATGAACTGATTTTAAAGTGCGGTAGTTCAATTAAGGAGGAATACCAAGTGAAGAGAGCCTGGTGGAAAGAATCTATCGTTTATCAAGTCTATTGGCGCAGTTTTTTGGACTCTGATGGGGATGGTTTTGGTGACTTGCAAGGGGTCCTCGCTAAGTTAGATTATATCCAAAATCTCGGTGTCGACGTGATATGGTTGAATCCATGTTATGAATCTCCTGATGTAGACAACGGATATGATATTTCTGATTACTATGGTATCATGCCGAAAGCAGGATCCATGAATGATTTTGATGAATTATTAGATGAGGTACATAAACGGGGGATGAAGCTCATTTTGGATCTGGTCGTGAACCATACCTCTAATCAACATCCGTGGTTCATTGAATCTAGGGCATCATTAAATAATCCAAAGCGAGATTGGTACATATGGCGAGATGGAAAAGGAGATCAACCACCTAATAATTGGCGATCCTATTTTGCCCCATCGACATGGGAATATGACTCCAGAACAGGTCAGTATTATTTCCATTCATTTGCTGTAGAACAGCCCGATCTGAATTGGGAGAATACCGAAGTCCGCGAAGAGATCTATAAGATGATGCGTTATTGGTTAGACAAGGGAATTGATGGTTTCCGCATGGATGTTATCAATTTATTAGCGAAGATAGACGACTTTCCGGACGCTCAGTATCCAGACAAGATCGATTATCTTGGGAATAATCCAGGCATCCATGAGTATTTAAAGGAAATGCATGATAAGGTTTTGAGGGATTATGATATTTTTACCGTCGGAGAGATCCCCTTTGTTACCCCGGAAGATGGATTGCTCTATGTAGGGGAAGATAGAGATGAGCTTCATACCTTATTTCATTTTGAAGTGGCTGACGATATGCCGACTTGGGATATGAAGAGGTTTAAGGAAATTCAACAGCGTTGGTATGACGGTTTATGGGGAAGGGGCTGGAATTCGCAGTTTCTGAATAACCATGACCATACTCGTCTCGTAACACGTTACGGAAATGATGAAGAATACCGTATCGAGTGTGCTAAGTTATTTGCTACTATGCTCCATACCTTACCAGGCATGCCGTATATATATCAAGGGGAAGAAATTGGGATGACTGGTGTTCGATTCAACTCGATTGAGGACTATCATGATATTGCTATGAAAAACAAGTATAGGGAAGAAGTGTCCAAAGGCCGTAATCCAAGAGAAGTATTGGAAGGTCTCCAGTTACTTAGCCGAGACAATTCTCGTACACCGATGCAATGGAATCGGGGGAGTAACGCAGGATTTACACAAGGTATTCCATGGATAACAGTCAATCCCAATTATGTAGACATTAATGTTGAACAGGCAGTACAGGATCCAGAATCCGTGTATTATTACTACCGAACGCTCATTCACCTTCGGAAAGAGAATTTAGTCATGGTTTACGGATCGTATCACGATTTAACGAAAGATGACCCACACATTTACGCGTATGAACGAGAGTTAGAGGACGAGAAGATTTTGGTTATCCTAAACATCTCTAACGCTGCGAACAGTTTTAAGATTCCACATGATGTGGGAGAACTACTCATTCATAACTATCCTATAGAAGAAGGGGATAAACAACACCTCCTCCGTCCTTGGGAAGCAAGAATCTACAGAGTTTAAGCAACTCATAAAGCAAAGTACACATGTGCTTTGCTTTTTTTGATTTTGTATAAATTGTTTACACTTCAAAATTTAGGAATATGGTACTATGACTTGTATCTTTGAGACTAGGTAGAATGAATAATTTTTGAAGGGATGTATTGTTCATGAAAAGTATGAAAACGAAGATACTCATTTTAGTATCTAGTTTGCTGTTATCGAGTCTTCTTCTGTTAGCTGGTGTAAATCATTACAATTCTGCAAGAATTCTAGAAGAACAGTTAAGGCAAGAAAGTAGTTTAGAAGCAACCAATGTTGCGGTTGAATTAGAGAAATTTTTATATACCAAGCAAAGTGTAATGGATACCCTTGCTGCTACGGCTAGTACATATTATGGCGATAATGAGAAGGTGTTAGCATTTATCAAACAAGCTCAATCTCAATTAAGCTTCCTCACAGCCATCATTTATTCACCAGATCTTCTTGGAGCAAATTCCTTTACTCATCAGGGCAATGCAGTGGATATTTCTTCACGCCCGTTTATTAAGGATTTATCAGCTGGAAAATCTATTATTTCGGACCCTGTGGTATCAAAAGCAGATGGCAGCCTAGCCGTTATTATAGGTGCCCCTATCGTTAAAGATGGGAAAACTGTCGCTCATTTAACAGCTTCAATCAATTTAGAAGAGGCTACAAAACTACTGTCCACTGTTAAAGTAAGAGAAACAGGATACGCAACATTGCTAGATACACAGGGGACCATCATTTATCATCCTGACTCTGAGTTAATTATGAAGAAGAATATCGAAGAGTTTGGGGTTGAAGAGCTCACGAATTCTTTCCAACAAGCAAAAGAAGGAGTGAACACATTTACGAACTATGAGTTAGAGGATGGCATAGAAAGGTTTGGTTCTTTTGTTTTAACTCAAAATGGTTGGGTCGTGTTAGTGACGGCTCCGATACAAGAGTTATACCTCCCCTTAAACAATCTAACTAAAGCAAATGTAGTTATTGTTCTCCTTATGATTTTAGTGGGGATGGCTATATCTTACTTGTTGGCTAGTTACCTCATACGTCCGATCGTTACCTTACGTGCTGCTGTTCAAGATGTTGCAAGCGGAAATCTGACAAAAGAGGTACATATTCAAGGAAGAGACGAACTCGCTCAACTCGCAAGTGACTTTAATAGAATGACACAAAACCTAAAGGAATTAGTTATTCGTGTAGGAAATAGCGTTGAAGGTGTAAATGATTCAACGATCAAACTCGTTGAGCAGTCTGATCTTAATCGTCAAAGTATGGAAGAAATAACGCATGCTGTACGGATGGTTGCGGCAGGTTCTGATGAACAGTTTTCCAAATCTTATGACGCAGAACAGGTGGTAAATGAAATTTCTAAAGGTATCGATCAAGTGGCACACTCCATACAGACAGTTGCGGATCAAACGGTGACAGCTAGCCAACAGGTGGCAAACGGAAACCATGTCGTTAAAGGAACGATCGATCATATGAAACTAGTATATGAGAAGGTAGAAGTAACGAGCCAAATTATTAACCATCTTGGAAGCAAGTCTAAAGAAATAAGTCAGATTGTATCGTTGATTACCGATATTGCTAATCAAACTAATCTCTTAGCTCTCAATGCAGCTATAGAAGCGGCTCGAGCGGGAGAACATGGAAGAGGGTTCGCTGTGGTTGCTGATGAAGTTCGGAAGTTGGCAGAACAATCGGGCCAATCAGCTGGGAAAATTAACACCTTAATCCAAGATATCCAACAAGAGGCTATGAGTGCCGTTGGTTCTATGAGTGAAGGATCAGTGGCTATGAAGGAAGGTATGGAACAGGTCCATCAAACAGGTGAGGCCTTCCAAGTGATTGCAAGAGTCGTAGAAGAGGTAGCGAGTCAGTCCCAGGAAGTTTCAGCAATTGTAGAAGAAGTCAATGCGAGCATGGCTAGCATGCTTGAAATGATGAATGGCATTTCACAAATTTCGGAACAAGCGAAAGTCGCTAGTGAACAAGTGGCAACAACTACAGAAAATCAAGTGGAGACAATGAACGAAGTTTGGTTGGCAGTAAATCACTTGCAGCAGTTGTCAACAGAGTTACAAGAAGGGATTAAAAAGTTTAAGGCCTAAAAGATATCGAAAGGCTTTGGGTTTGTTCCCGCTTCCGCCTACAGCTGGTTTTATAATAAAATAAATATTGGTAATCAATAAGGATAGTTCCTTTACATAAGTATAGGAAATTACAAGGGAGGAATGACCAATGGATATGGATCGTTTTACGGTAAAGTCCCTTGAAGCGATTCAGCAGGCAGAAACAATAGCAGCCCGCTATGGTCACGCCGAAATAGATTTGGAACACTTGCTATCGGCACTGGTTGAACAGCAGGACGGGTTAATTCCAAGTCTATTGGAGAAGATGGGTGTTTCTGTTAAGTCCATCTCACAGGGATTGGCCCAAATTTTGGAACGGAAAGCTAGGGTGTCAGGACCCGGTCGAGAAATGGGTAAGGTATACATTAGCGGTTTATCTAGACAAGCGTTGCTTGAGGCGGAAGAAGAAGCTAAAAAAATGAATGATGAGTATATTTCAGTCGAGCACCTTTTCCTTGGTTTAATCTCTCAAGCCGAGAAGACAAGTTTAGGTTCTTACTTAAAGAATGAGAGAATAACTCGAGACTTTTTCTTACATTCATTATTTCAAGTTCGGGGGAATCAACGAGTGACAAGCAATCACCCAGAGGCGACTTATGAAGCTCTAGAGAAGTATGGGCAAGACCTGGTCTTAGCGGCCCGTACCAATAAACTCGACCCAGTTATCGGTCGCGATGCAGAGATCCGCAGAATTATTCAGATATTATCCCGCAAAACCAAGAATAATCCGGTACTAATGGGGGAACCGGGAGTAGGGAAAACAGCCATTGTGGAAGGACTTGCTCACCGTATTGTGCGGGGAGATGTTCCCGAAGGACTAAGGAGTAAAAGAGTATTTTCCCTCGATATGGGGGCTCTAGTGGCAGGGGCGAAGTTTCGAGGAGAATTTGAGGAAAGATTGAAGGCAGTCTTACAGGAAGTTAAAAAGAGTGAAGGACAGATCCTGCTCTTCATTGATGAGATTCATACCATTGTTGGCGCTGGAAAAGCGGAAGGGGCTATGGACGCAGGAAATATGCTCAAACCCATGCTGGCAAGAGGAGAACTACATTGCATAGGAGCTACGACACTTGATGAATATCGTAAATATATTGAAAAAGATGCTGCATTGGAACGGAGATTTCAGCCTGTTATCGTTCAAGAACCTACGGTTGAGGACACCATCTCCATTTTAAGAGGACTAAAAGAAAGGTTTGAAATTTTTCACGGGGTTAAAATCCATGACCAAGCTCTTGTGGCAGCAGCTATACTATCAAACCGCTATATTACCGACCGTTTTCTCCCGGACAAAGCCATAGATCTTATGGATGAAGCTTGTGCTCTCATTCGCACCGAAATTGATTCGATGCCGTCCGAGCTTGACGAAATATGCAGAAAAGTGATGAAGCTAGAGGTAGAAGAAGCCGCACTGAAAAAGGAAACCGATCGAGCGAGTCAGGAGCGTTTAGTACAACTTCAAAAAGAACTAGCAGAGCATAAGGAGATTCTTCACCGTTTAAGAGCACAGTGGGAACATGAGAAAGAATCTCTACTATCTATCCAAAAAATAAGGGAAGACATCGAGCGCCTCCAGCAACAAATGCTCTCGGCTGAAAGGGAGTATGATTTAAATAAGGCTGCTGAAATAAAGTACGGATCCTTGCCAAATCTTGAAAAAAAGCTGCGAGAAGAAGAAAGCAAGATGTCAGAAAAAAGAGGGAGCGAGACAACTCTTCTTCGTGAAGAAGTAACAGAGGATGAAATTACGAGAATCATAGCTAGATGGACAGGCATCCCTATAGCTAAACTTATCGAAGGTGAGCGAGAAAAATTACTAAAACTAGATCAGGTGCTACATCAGCGAGTGATCGGACAGGAAGAGGCCGTTCAAGGAGTTGCTGATGCGATAATACGTGCGAGAGCTGGGATCAAGGATCCAAGAAGACCCATTGGCTCCTTTTTATTCCTAGGCCCAACCGGAGTAGGGAAAACGGAACTGGCGAAAACACTAGCCGAGGCTCTCCTTGACTCAGAAGATCATCTCATTCGATTCGATATGAGTGAATATATGGAAAAGCATGCGGTATCAAGATTACTAGGCGCTCCTCCTGGATACGTAGGTTATGAGGAAGGTGGCCAACTGACCGAGGCTGTCAGAAGGAAGCCTTACTGTGTTATCCTTTTTGATGAAATGGAGAAAGCTCATTATGACGTATTTAATATTCTATTGCAAATACTTGATGATGGGAGAGTCACGGATTCACAAGGTAGGGTAGTTGATTTTAAGAATACTGTCATCATTATGACATCCAATATTGGTTCCGGGCATCTGTTAGAAGGGATTAACCAACAAGGGAGTATCACAGAAGAGGCGAAAGAAGCCGTCCTATATGAATTAAAGAGACACTTCCGCCCGGAATTTTTAAATCGGATAGATGACTTGATTCTGTTTAAACCGTTGACCGAACAGGAAATTATCAGAATCATAGATCTTCTGTGGAACGATCTTACGGATCGACTGAGAGATCAGGGAATTAAACTAGAGATAACCAATCAAGCAAGGGGATACATTGCCTGTGAAGCGTATGACCCGGTCTATGGTGCTCGACCACTAAAGCGCTTTATGCAGCGACATGTGGAAACGCCTATTGCGAGAACCTTATTAGGAGGACAAGTGGTAAGCGGGGCAAGTTTAAAGGTCGATTATGAAGATGGACAGCTTAAAGTAGAGATCTTATAGTAATCCAACCTGCCCTTTCTTAGGGCAGGTTCCAGAAAGAGTAAACGAGAACGAGAGGTGAAAGATTATGACCAAGCATCTGGTATTTGTCTATGGAACCTTATTATCCGGTCAATCTAATCATCATTGGCTTGATGGTGCGCGGTGTATGGCAAGTGAAGCTTGGACGTTTGGAGAATTGGTGGATGTTGGTGCCTATCCTGCCCTTGTTCTAGGTGGAACCAAAAAAGTTACTGGAGAACTGTATCAGGTTGATGGTGAGAAATTAAAACAGCTCGATATCCTAGAAGATTATCAAGTTGAGGGTCAGGAAAATGAGTACGAAAGAATCCGTGAAACTGTTTATACTGATCAAGGGACACAAGAGGCTTGGGTATACGTGTATACTGAGGAAAGGGCGACTTCTTGCCCTGCCATCGATGGGGGAGATTGGCGAAAACATTTGCGTTGATGGAATCAGTGTTCGAAAAAATCGATATGGGACAAAAAAAGCCGATTTCTCACCAAGTAGAGGTGGAAACCGGCTTAAATTATCTAGACGTTAAGAGAAAAGCAAAGAAAAAAACAAGCATCATAACAAGTCCTAAGGGGAATCCAAACATGGCCCATTCTTTACTAGATATTTGCAATTTATTAGCAGCAATGATGTTCGGAATATTACCTGGAATCATCATCCCTCCGCTCATAAGTAAACCAATTAAGATGGAACGAATGGTGATATGATTCATGGCTGGACTAACTTCCGCAGCCGTAAGTGTGGCATTATCTAATACTGCTGAAATCATATTAATCCAGTATAGGAACTTAGAATTTAGATCTAGAAAATATTGATTAATTAATGGCTCAAAGCCTGCCCCAAGAAAAGTAAGACCAGCTATAAAGAAGTAAATCTTTAGGGAACGAACAAGGATTTCTTCATAAGTTTCACTGCTTCGCTCAACACGCATTGTTCTTTTTCCTATTTTAGGTGGACTTACGAGTAAGGCAGCTAGCGTACCGAAGATTAAGAGTGCGGCGAAAACCTCAGGCCCGATTAATCTTACTAGGAAGAAAAAGTCTTCATTTAATTTACTAATAGCAATAGTAGATAGAGGTTCTCCTAGTGGTGTTAAGGCAGCACCTAAACCAATGGAAAAACAGGACAAGATGACAAACCGAATTTCTGACTGGCGATCTAGATGCAATGTGGTAACAATAAGGACCAATACAAGGGCAGCAATTATAGCTGTAATGACACTCGATACTAAGCCTAATACAATGGTTACCGAACCAATAAAAATGGGATAGGGCATTTTACGACTAAGGCTTCTTATTGATTTCTCTAGAGGTTCTTGATACCACCTAAATAACAAACCAGCTAGTAAGACGGTAAGCGAAATGTAGATTGGATCCATTGCCGCTTTGACAAATAAGCTTGTATTCCACACGCCGCTAATGATGGCAGCAAGGAATCCCATAATAAACAAAAACATCTCAAGATTTTTCTCTACAGGTTTCAACAGTAAAGGCAAGAAAAAAACGAGAAGCAAGATGCTAACGAGTCCTATGATCATGTTCAACCTTCTTCACTTTCATATTTCCTTACGATATCATCACTGATAATTGGATATTTCATTTATATGAGCCTATGCGGACAATCTTTCCTCTTTCCCTCATTTGTGATAATATTTCGTACAGAAACTTGCGTGATCACTTATTTCTATAGAAAGGAATATATGTATGCCGTTCCTCCGATTTTCTGGATTTCTAAAAGAGGATTTAGCTCCACTCATCCCTGACATCGTTCGCAATTTTGCCAAGGAGGCCGAGGTAGAGGAGGAGATCGTAAAAGTAGAGCTTGTATCATCAACTTACTTAACAGATATGCCTTCCTATGTAGAAATCCTTATGTTTCAAAGGGTTCAGGAAAAACATGATCGCATTGTAACCACACTTGACGCTCTACTTGTAGAAAATGGCTTTGAACAAGTCCATATATATTTCGTTATTCTATCCCCGCATCTTTACTACAAAAAAGGGAAGCCGTTAACAGGCTATCTGATTAAGTAAAATAGAATAACGACAGTGAAAAAGAGGGTCCCCCGGCAGTCTGTATTAGACTCCCTGGGGAACCCTCTATAAGTTTATCATGATATATCTAAGTAGCCCGAAATTCGATTACAATTCTGCAGTTTGCGGATGATTCAAATGGACTAGTTCAGTAGCCTTTGCATTAGCGATTACCTGCTCTGGACTTTTACACCCTGGAATAACCATGGTGACTGCAGGATGACGTAAACACCAGGATAAGGCCCATTGTGACATGTCTATTCCTTCTGGAACTTCTGTTTTCTTTATGATTTCAACCTCTTCTAACTTTCGCTTAACATCTTCTGGATTATGCCTTATTCGAACATCATTTTCGCCGAAAGTAGTACCAGGTGCATATTTGCCACTTAAGTACCCACTAGCAAGGGGCACTCTTGCCAATACCCCCAAATCGTACTCTATACATAAAGGCAATGCTCGGTCTTCTGGTTCAAGAGTTAATCGATTGTATTCCAATTGTACAGTTTCGACCGGTAAAGTACGTGATAACTTAATCTGGTACTCATGGTCAAACGTTTTTCCTATCGATATTCCAAGATGTTTGATCTTTCCGGCTTGTACTTGTTTATCTAATGCTGTCCATAATTCATCATTTGTAAGAGCGTCATCAGGCCCAGAATGGAATTGATAAAGGTCGATATAGTCGGTCTGTAGAGCTTTTAATGAAGCTTCTAATTGCTCAATAGTACCTTTAGCCGAATAGTCCCCAGTTCGGTTCATCATTCCGTGAAAGTGATGTCCAAATTTCGTGGCAAGAATCCAGTCTGTTCGATCCTTCTTAATAGATTGTCCTATTAATTTTTCGGAGAGGTGATCCCCGTAGCATTCTGCAGTATCAATAAAATTAATTCCAGCCTCTTTACTCGTCTCTAAGATCTCATCTACTTCCTTTTGGGAAAAATCTTTTCCCCATTCGCCACCAAACTGCCATGTGCCAAGTCCTACTATAGAAACTTTTAAGCCGGTTTTACCTAATCTTCTATATTTCATCCGTGCCCCTCCATTCCATCTAAATTATAAGATAAGCTTATCCTCTTCTTTAATCGAACGCAAACTCGCTAGAACAGACAAAAACCTGACAAATGCTATTGCCAGGTTTTTTCTTAAGACTTGTCTCGGTCAATGTTCGGTATTAGATTGAAATATCAAGCTTTGAACCAAGATGAGGGTGGGTAGCAGCTGGAACCTGAGAGTCTTTCAACATATCAATGATTTGTGCTGTATTCTCATTCTGGGTGCCAATGGCTTGCTTCATTAATGCCAGACTAACATTTTGCTTTAACTGAGATTGGTTCATTGCCATGGATAGACCTGGAATATCCATATGTAACCTCCTTGACCAACTTTAGTATTATTTTACCATAAAAAGTCCGCGTAAGTGGAATGGATAAATATACTGAAAATATAAAGTTTTGTGGATAAATATATTGTTAATATTGTTAATTATTGATATTCTTAAGGTGGCAGTAGAAAAATATTTCCAGGGGGTAAGACGATGAGTCGAAAAGGTATATGGAGTAAGGCTTTTACAGGTTTATTTGGCATTCTCTTAGCGACATCGCTAACGGCTTGTGGCGGGAGTACCACTCAAGAACCCGCTGCGCCAACAACTACGGAACCACAAAAAACAGAAACCGCTGCACCAGCACCAGCTGAACCTGCGAAGACATTCAAGATTGGAGTTACCCAAATTGTGGAACATCCGGCGCTCGATGCAGCGAGGAAGGGATTTGTCGACTACTTAAATGAAAATGGATTCAAGGAAGGCGAGCAAGTGACGTACGATTTCCAAAGTGCACAGGGAAGTCAAGATACGGCTATGACGATTTCACAGAAGTTCGTTGCGGATAAAGTGGACATGATTTTGGCGATTGCAACTCCAACGGCCCAATCAGCAGCTCAAGCAACTAAAGATATTCCAATCCTGATTACAGCAGTTACGGATCCCGTTTCTGCAAAAATTGTAGCATCAAGTGAAAAGCCTGGTGCCAATGTAACAGGGACTTCTGACATGAATCCAATTAAAGAACAATTAGAACTTATAAAGGAAGTTGTTCCAACTGCAAAAAAGGTGGGAGTACTATATAATTCTGGTGAGGCTAACTCAGTAGTACAAGTGGATATTGCGAAGAGTATTGCTCCAGACCTAGGACTTGAATTAGTTGAACGAGCTGTAACGAATAGTTCTGAAGTGAAGCAAGCGGCAGAGTCGTTCTCAGGGATTGATGCCATCTATGTTCCGGGTGACAATACCGTTGTATCTGCGATTGACACCGTCTTGATGGTAGGTGAGCAGACGAAAATTCCCGTATTTGCAGCTGAAGGGGAATCCGTGAAGAATGGAGCATTAATGACTTATGGCCTTGATTATTATCACTTGGGACGTCAGACGGGAGAGATGGCTGTAAAGATTTTAAAGGGTGAAGCTAAGCCTGGTGATATGCCAATTGAAACCCAAAAAGACTTACAATTGATTCTTAACTTAAAGGCAGCAGAGCGCTTCGGTGTCGAGATTCCTGCATCCGTTTTGGAGCGTGCTAATGAGAAAATCGATAAATAAAGGTAAAAAACCCCACGTCATGTGGGGTTTTTGGTGTTTAATTAGTAACGTTTCTTATGGGTATCATCATACGAAAATGAGTCCAGTTTTGATTCGATTCACAATGAAGAGTACCGTTATGTTCCTCGATAATTTTACGGCAGATATATAATCCAATCCCAGTTCCTAATTTTTTGGTAGAATAGAAAGGCTCAAATATAGAATGAATGGAGTGGGAAGGAATCATAGGGCCATTGTTTGAGATGGTTATAATTACCCTATCTTGTTCAATGTGTGATGCGATGTAGATCTTTTTTATGGACTGGTGTGATTCACTTAACGCATCTAAAGAGTTAATGAGAATGTTTATTAGTACTTGTCTGAATTCGTCACGATAACCGTAGAGATAAGAGTCGTCTACGATATCGCTCTCGATGGTCACGTCCGTACTAACGAGAATGGGGTAGATGAAATCCAATGTTTCCTCACATAGGTTCGGAATATGGATGTATTCCTTCTCTTTTTCCTTGGATTCTTTTCTTGAAGTAAGTAGAAACTGAGATATTCGGTACTTTAGTTGATCGAGTTCACTATCAATAATGTCTAGGTATTCAATTGTACCGTATTTTTCCCGGAGAAGCTTAATGAAACCAATAACCGAAGTAAGAGGGTTGCGAAATTCATGAACAAAGCTCGAGGACATTTGACCTAATATGGTTAAACGATCCTTGTGCGTCTGTTCTATAAAAAAGGATTGTTCCTCTAAACGTTTATCTTTTAATTCTGTGTAACGTTGTACAGCTAGGTGCAAGAATTTATCGAAGTAAAAATTGATCTTATTCATCATGGGATGAAGTTCTTCAATTGACAACCCTGTCTGGGGAAGGGTATTAAGTATTTCGCTACGACCTAGACTGACATTATAAACGAAATCGCCAATATTTACATTCGCTTCAAGCCGTTCACTAGCAACCTTAAAGGCAAGTAGTTTTATTTCATCTTCATTTGTTTGGTTGTTTAAACAAGACAATATTAGGTAGAGCATTGAGAAACCGTTGCTTTTGACCTCTTCTTTATATGGATCATGAATAGAGACAACTACTTTCTCCATCCAATGATTAATGATTAGATCTTGGTTCAGTCGTATGTAAGAAATAACACGATCTTCTAGAGGATTGGACATAAACCATACCTCCTTCTTTACAGATTATACGAATATATTATTATAGGGATTCATAAAAAGATAGTATACATTTATTGACAAATTTTGCGGAATAAATCAAAAGCAAAAATAAGGGAGAAACCTCCCTTATTTCTTACTAGAAACGTAATTAAGGTAATGACTCATAAACATACTTTGTAAGTGTAACGATATCAAACACTGGCAAACCAGTAGCTTTCTTTACAGATTCGCGATAGGGGGGCATATTGGTGCACTCGAAGACGTAGGCTTTGATCTCAGGATGATTTTGTTTAAGAGTTAAGGCTTGCATTACCATTTCTCGTTCAATAGTTTGGCTATTATATTTACTAGATTCCTCCAGGATAGCGTTACGAAAAGCGGGCATCGCTTCCATTCCTTCAACGAAGACCGGAATGTGTGCTGCACATACGGCCTCAAAGTGTTTACGGGTTAAAGAAGATTTTGTAGCCGTTAACACACCGATTGGACCTCCTACAATAGAATGGACCAGTGGAATCTGCATTAGGCTGGATGAATAGAATGGGATCTCTACTTGCAGTGAGATTTCCTTTTGAAATAGGGATAAAAAGCCACAGCTGGTCGTGACAGCTTTAACACCTTGGCCTTGCATTTCTTTTATCCCCTTAATGAAGGGATCAATGAGCCGTGGATCGCCGTCATGTACAACTCTTTGTATACTAGCTCCCTTAATTTTTTTATATTGGACAAGGAACGGAAACGTACCTGGGTTCCCAATATCTCCATGAGGTCTGGTGATATCGATGTCTAACATTAACACGCCAATTTTTGGGTACATGACTCACTATTTCCCTCCACCTTAAATGAATAAAGCAATGAAACCTGCGATAAGAAAGTAAACGGAATTAGGAAGCGCTAAGAACATGACTTTCACAGGATCGACCTTTGTACTCAAGATCCCTCCAATTAATCCACAAACAACGAAGGCGGTTAGTCCCACAGGTGGCATATTTTGCCCTGCTGCAGCAATGTGGGACGCGCCAATTGCAATGTTAACCGGATTTACACCAAGATTCTCTAGAATCGGACCGAAGAAGGTTACGATGGTTGTTTGGGCTGCTGTTTGGGATCCGGTTAGCATACCGATAAGAGCCGTGGCTAAACCGCCCCCAATCTTTAATGTGGTCCCATGCAAGCCTTCAGCATAGGTTTTGACAATGTCAATAGCTCCTGTGGCATAAAAGATACCAATCATAAAACCAGCACTTAACTGGATTTGTACGGTTTGTTTGACTTTACCCAGTCCACCTGTAAATACTCCCTGTGTGTCTTTTCGGAAGACTAAGAATAGGTAACTGACGAAAGTAGCAACGAGTATAGCCATAACCACTTTAAATGTAAGTCCTTTTAGAATAGGTATATCTTTCAACGTATCAACAATAATAGCAAAAAATGGCCATTCACTAAAAATATCATATTTAAAACCGGAGTTAGCTACGATAATGAAAACAAGTACGAGAAGAGGAACTAAGGTATACCATTTTTGCTTCATGATTTGTAGGAAGGTCTTATCCGGGAGTAATTCAGCAGGGAGTTTTTTTCCTTTTACAAAACGAAAAGACTCAACAATAGCAAAAATTACACCTAGTCCTACCGTAAAATAGGCTACTTGAAGAACAGGACCAGGGTCTGTGTTTATTAAGGAGGCGGAAAGGAAGATTCCTTGAGAGATAGGTGGCATAATAGAACCTAGGGAGGCGCCTACGAGAATAATCATCCCAATTTGCTCCGGTTTTACCTTGAGCTCATGTAAGGAATTGATGACTAGAAATCCAATAACGGTCGCAGCAGCTATAGCGTCGCCAAGTAGTGAACCCGCAAGTACAAGGGTAAGGATAATAGCTGCGATTAACCCATTACTGGATTTGCCAAATACTGATCTCAAACTTAACAGTGTAGTATCCATCGTTCCAAGCTTCACTTGGGTTTCTGCATAAATACTGCCAAATATGGATAGCATGATGACCCACGCTAGGCGATCAATCCCGTCTATAGTCGCTTTGAGTATTTCTATTGGTCCAAGGCCACCAAGTATCGCTGCTACAAGACCTGCTGCAATCAGGCCAATCCGAATCTCACCCCCAATCTTGGGGATTTTAGGGATTAAAACAATAGCAAAAAGGATTAACATTGGAATAATAATGGTTAACATGTACTTCCTCCTTTTATTGTTCCATTTTTTTAAAACTTCAGTTAATTAGTTTGCCACTACAGGTTGAAATCGACTGAGTCTTAGATGGTCTAATAAATGGTTATAAGGGCCACCTCCGTCTAGTAAACAGCTTACCAAGTGTCCTGTGATGGGGGACAAAGCGATTCCATCACCTTCATGTCCAGCTGCGATATAGTATCCTGCTATTTCTGGGGCTCGATCAATAATGGGAAGGCCATCGCCTGTGAAAGGTCGGAAACCGACCATCGTACGGATGAGGCGAATGCTGCCAAGGGATGGAAAGATTCGACATGCATGTTGTGCGATACTTTCAAGTAACACTGGACCAACTTCTCGATTAAATCCCTTAAACTCTCTACTGCCTCCAATAAGCAGGTTTCCTGATTCTGTTTGTCCCAAGGAAAGTCCGATACCATAGGGATTGTCGTTCACGTTTGCCTCTTTGTGGAGATGCTTAGCTGTTATATATTGTGCGCAAAGGACGTTTCCTTTTAGGAAGGGGGCTACCTTCTCTGTAATAAGAATGACCCCGCGACGAGGTTGTATGGGGAGATCAATACCGACCATCTCGCTGATTTTCGGTGCAAAGGGTCCCCCTGCATTAATAACAGCTGCTGTAGCAATATCACCTTGAGTCGTGTGGACACAAGAAACCTGACCGTTTATTGTTGCGATCCCGGTTACTTCCGTATGGCTTATGATTTCTGCTCCGTTACTTTTAGCGGCTTTTACAAAGGCATAACTGAGCAGTAGGGGATTCACCTCTGCATCTTCACTTCCCCATGTTGCCCCAAGAATGTGGGGGGAGAGGTTCGGTTGCAAGGTAAGTGCTTCTTTTCGACTGAGAAGCTCGATAGGGATGTTTGCCTGTTGTTGTTCCTTCACGAACTTTTGCATAAATTCTAGCTGAGCCTCTGTTTCTATAACAATCATACCGCCACACTTTTGAAATTCGAAGGGGGTTTGCAATTCTTCCTCCAAGTTTTCGTAAACTTCACGACTAGCTTTGGCTAGCTCTAGATGAAACCCTGGTTTCTTCGATTGCAGAAAGACGGCTTTATCACAAGAACCAGAGGTGGCGGCACCGATTGCTCCTTTCTCAATGAGTATGGTTTTTCTTCCTTGTTGAGCAAGTCGAAAGGCGATAGAGGTCCCGATAACCCCACCCCCTATAACGACAACGTCTGCACTTTTCATATTTAGTCTCCTTGCTTAACGAAATTTAAGAATATTCTTTAAGTTTGTTATAAAGCGTTGCTAATGAGATACCGAGGGCACGAGCAGCCTTCTTCTTGCCTTCTAATGTTCTCCCGAACGTATCCAACGCCTTTATAAGATATAGTCTTTCAATATCACGAAGCGGCAAGATATCCGTTTCGGTTAAAGAGGAAGGAAGCCCATCTTCTAGATCATCGTGAAAAAAAGATCTATTAGGTAAATGTCTCTCAATTAAGGAGTCGGGGATCACGGACGAATTACTTTCATTCATCAAGCGTTCTAAAAAGTTTTCAAGCTCACGAATATTGCCCGGCCAGTGATATTTCGATAAGAGTTCTATTCCTTTTCGTGTAATCGTCATGGGACTTAGACCGACCCGTTGGCTTATTCGAACCAACAATCGCTCAACGAGTAGAGAAAGGTCTTGAATACGTTCCCGTAAAGGGGGGACTTCAATTCTAACTACGTTAAGTCGGTAGTACAAATCTTCGCGGAACCTTCCTTCTGCTACGAGTTTTTGCATATCTTGATTGGTCGCAGCGATCACTCGGACTTGAACTTGTATAGGGTCTAATCCTCCCACTCTCTCAAATTCCCTTGATTGAATAACACGTAACAACTTAGCTTGTAAGGGAAGGCTCATATCACCGATTTCGTCGAGAAAGAGAGTTCCTTCATGAGCGAGCTCAATTTTGCCTATTTTTTGTTTTACTGCGTGAGTAAAGGCCCCTTTTTCATAGCCAAATAATTCGCTTTCTAGGAGAGCTTCTGGTATGGCAGCACAATTGACGATGACGAAAGGCTTCTGATTAAAATCACTATGAGTATGAATAGAATGGGCAATGAGTTCTTTTCCTGTTCCGCTTTCACCTGTAATCAGGACAGTTGAACGAGTCCGTGAAGCTTTTTTTGCTGTTTCTATCATTTTGTTAACGGGCTTAGCTTCTCCCACAATATCTTGAAAGGAATAATGAGGAGCATGAAGGTTCCTTAGTTGATCATGAAGCTTCATGATCTCTTGATCACGATCTTTAATCTGCTGTGACAAATGTTTAATCTCAGTGACATCCTGAAAGGTGGTGATCGCACCTATAAGATTTCCGTCTACGAAAATGGGAGCGGCGTTAGAGATAACTTCTACGCCAGAACCTTGAACATTCGTTCGGTATCCTATCACTTCAGTCTGTGTACGCAGGGTTTGAACTAAAGCCCCATCAGGTGAGACGTCGAAAATACTCTTTCCAATTCTTTGTTCAGCAGATATGTTAGTGATTCTGGAGAAGGCAGGATTAATATATTGAACAGTCCCCTGTGCGTCAACGAATTGAACCCCTTCATGAGAGTACTTTAACATGGTCTGGAACCATTGTTTTTCCTGGAATGCAGTCTGTTGCTGCTGTTCTTGATCCATTAGCCGCTCAAGCACCCAGAACTGTTCGGGATGGATGACCATCGTATTCGTTTGCTGGTATACCTTGATAAAGGGTTCTAATGTAGTTTCCGTTAAGAGGATAACATCTAGTTTCTCTGTGAGGTTCGATGGAAGAGTTTGATGACCCACTTGGCGGTCATCACTGGGTGTCCATTCCCCTGTAATAGTGATAAATCCTTCTTTTGCCCATTTATTGAGCTGATCTGAGAATGGTTGATGGTGGCCCATAATCCATAGAGACAAAGGTTTCTTATTCATATTCACGTCCTCCAAGTAGCATTCCTATCCATTTATAGCAATGATAGTATAGTTATACTTGGAAATCTACTATGGACAAGTGATGATTCTTTCAGACCTGTATAAGATTTAACTGCCTCCATATTTCATCCATCTTTTTTCGTCCTTTCCCAATTTCTTTTAGAAACTGAATACTTGAGGCATCACGAACTTGGAGAACATGCTTCTTTGCCCGTTTTATCATTTCCTCTGACTCGTTACCGAGTAACCCAAGCTGAGAGGCGATAACAGTACCTGCTAATTCCCCCTGTGCCATGGCCACTTTAGCCCCTTCAATCCCTGTTATATTTCCAGCCACATACACACCTGGTTTAGTCGTTTCTAATAGAGAGCTATGTATAGGGACGTGACCTCCTAATTCAGGTAGATAGGTGAACTCGCATCCTACAGTAGCAGCTAATTCTGCTAGAGGATATAACCCTCCAGAGAGGCAAACGGCGTCTACTTCAATTTCTTCATAAGAATGATTAATTATTTTCCCATCTGGTGTGAGCTGAGCCAATTTTACCTTTTGAACACCATTCTCTCCTTCAATTTCAACTGCTGCCTTGCGTAAGAGGAGAGGGATATCCCAGACCTTCATTCCTTGTTTAGGGAAGAGGGTTGCTCCTAATCGTTGCATGGATTCATTAAATACTAATGACCCGGTGAATCTTAATAGAGGCGAGGGCGCTAAATGTGCTAACCGGCTAAGGTACCCGATCATTTCTGCAGGATGAGACTTTTCCTGGCTCAAGTCAGTTGGTGGAGAAAGGACGATTCCAACAACCTCTGCACCCGCCATTTTCATCTCCCTAGCAACAGTTAGGGACAGGACGTCTACTCCCACGACAAGTACCTTACTGCCGGGTTTAACTCGATAGTAATTTGTCATTAACTGTGCGGCTCCGATAGCCATTACCCCTGGAAGAGTCCATCCTGGGATAGGAATAGCGCGTTCTGCAGCACCGGTGGCCAATAACAAATAAGGGGCTTGGATCTCTCCGTATTTATTTGTTTGAACTCTCCATTGAGGGTAGACGCCCCATACCTCTGTTTGATTCATGACAGTTACACCTAGATTCAATGCCTTGTTAATCATATCTGATGCAATCTGTTTCCCAATCCACCATCCATGCTTAGGTTCTTCGTGTAGCTGACCCAATAATTTGCCACCAGCTATAGGATTTTCGTCAATGACAGTGACTTTGGCACCGAGTGAACTGGCTTTTATCGCGGCACTAAGACCAGCCGGTCCTGCTCCAATCACAATTATGTCTGTTTTTTTCATCGCAAGTTCGTTCCTTGGGAAGTTATTTTCATATTTTCTTCAACAGAAGTAATACAAGCTCGAACACTTGGCACTTCATCTACAGTGACCCGACATTCGTAGCAATGCCCAATCCCACAGTAGATTCCACGGGGTTCAAGATTTTTCTCTGAATATCGTAGAGTGCGTATGTTATTTGCGAGTAAAGCGGCTGCAATGGAGTCTCCTTTTAAGGCGGAGTATACATTACCGTCAAATTGAAAATAAACCTCCTCTTCGTTATTCAGGCGACCCAGTACAGGATGATCAACGATTCTCATTTTTCTCCCTCCTTGGATATCTGGCATAAATCTGCTAGCCTTATAGGACGAGTGGGGGATTGATGAGTTAAATGACTAAAATTTGGTACGGGTTGTTTAGTATGTATGGACGTAAGCGAGTCAATTAATGGTCTACAGGTACGACCTTGACAAATTCCCATTCCTGCGCGAGTCCATAGTTTTATTTCCTTTGAAGTTCTTGCACCATCTTGTATCGCATTCATTATAGATGTGTAATTTACTTCTTCGCACCGACAGATGGTGTGATCTCTCATACTAATACGCCCTTTCCCTTGATATTCATGAATTGTTCACTTATCTTTTAAGCAAGGTTCGTGCCATAATAGCAATAGCTTAATTGGACTAGGATGCTCGGGTTTTGGTTGGAATAAGGGATTGTGATTTATTCTAAAATTTAGAACTCTGTCGTTTACTAGGAATTATATACTTGAGGACGCACCATAGGAACGAATTATTCTCAAATTCTAAAAGTTATAACATTCTAAAAATTAGAATGTTATTTTAGGGGGTTGAAAATGAAGATTCAGTCTTATTCCATCGTGATTGTTGGTGCAGGTTTGTCGGGTATGATGGCTGCCCGTACATTGCAAGCACAAGGATTTGAAGACTTGCTTCTTTTGGAATCTGCTTCTGTTGTCGGAGGGCGTATGGCTTCTAAAACAGTGGGAGAAGGTAAGTTTGATTATGGGGCACAATTTTTTACTATTCGTTCTATGCTTCTGAAAGAGCAGGCAAATGAATGGCTGAAAAAAGGGTGGATTAAACATTGGTTCGGTGAACCCTATGGTAGATACACCAGTGTAGATGGAATGTGCAACTTAGCTGTAAGGATATCGGAAGGTTTACCGATAAAGTTTGAAGCAGAGGTTTGCTCGATAGCCAAAATAAAGACCGGGTTTGAACTCACATTGTCATCGGGTCAAGTAATCATAGCGAAATCTCTTATACTTACAGCTCCCGCTCCTCAATTAAAGGTTATGTTAGAGAAGGAAATTGCTTTGGACTATGGTGAACTACCTTACTTATTAACACAAAGATTTTATCCGAGTTTAATTGCGGTCTTTCAATTAAAAAATCCTACAAGATGGGAATCTTCAGGTCACCTAGACGATGGTTTGCCAATAAACATTGAACGAATGGTGGATCACCAGCTTAAAGGGATTTCATCCATACCTACAGTTAGTGTGTATATGCGAGGCCCATGGTCAGAGGAATATTATGATAAGGCAGATGATGTGATCTGGCCAAGAATAATGGAACAAGTAGGTAAGCATATTCACCTTGAGGATATTATAAAAAAAGAGTTGATTAGATGGCGTTATGCAGAAGCTGCTAGTGTAGTAAGAAAGCCGTTTCTTGACGCTGGGCTTATCCATCCCTTACTGATTGCAGGTGACGCTTATCTTTCGCCTCAGGATCAAGCTGGTCGAACACGATTAGAGAGTGCTTTTTTGTCTGGGATCGCAGCGGGAGAGGAATTAGGGAGAAGGCTTCAAGACACGGTTGAGTAGAGTGAACAGTCCAGGTATATGTTATAGTCGAATAATGAAATGAAAATTGAGGTGTAGTTACTTTGAAAACTGTCGTCGTTATCGGTGGGGGAATCACCGGATTATCCACTATGTATTATTTGCAAAAGACGTTGAAAGCTCAAGCCTTAAAGGCTAGGTTAATCCTTATTGAATCCTGCGAGAGATTAGGTGGAAAAATCAAGACCGTACAAGAGGGAGAATTTATGATGGAGACGGGAGCCGACTCCATTGTCTCACGAAAGTCAAACGTGGCTCCTTTCTTAGAAGAGCTCAACCTTCAAGAAGACGTCGTCTATAATGCAACAGGTGTGTCTTTTATCCATGCGGATGGGGGCCTAAAGCAAATTCCTGAGGATAGTGTGTTTGGAATTCCATTAAGCATTGAATCTTTAGCAAAGAGTAACTTGGTTTCAGCGGAAGGAAAGGTTGAGGCATTAAAAGATTTTTATATAACGAATGATCGTTTTACCAAGAATGATTCCATTGGATTATTTTTGGAGAGCTTTCTTGGGAAGGAGCTCGTTGAGAAGCAAATTGCACCTGTGATATCTGGTGTTTACTCAGGAAAATTGGAGGATTTGACCATCGCTTCGACACTACCGTATTTATTGGATTATAAAAACGAATATGGGAGTATCATTCGGGGTCTCTCTGAGAATAAGAAAATATTCAAAGGGTCAGGGGATAAAAAGTTTTTATCTTTTAAACATGGTGTTTCCTCCCTCATAGATCGCTTAGAGGATGAGCTTTCCGAAGTAGAAATTTATAAAGGGGTAAAAGCAGAAGGCTTAGAAAAGGTAGGAAGTCATTATCGAATATCGTTAGATGATGAAAGGCAGTTAGATGCCGACTTCGTCGTCCTTAGCACCCTACATTCGGCCGCACAATCTCTTCTGCGTGATGAGGAGCTTGACAAGGATTTTAATCAACTAACGAATAGCTCCTTAATTAGTATTTACCTTGGTTTTGACATCCCTGACAGTCAGCTGCCAACAGACGGTACCGGCTTTATCGTTGCAGATAACAGTGACTTAGTTTGTAACGCCTGTACGTGGACAAGCCGGAAGTGGGAGCACACGTCCGAAAACCATCATTTGCTAGTCCGACTTTTTTATAAAAGCTCCATTCCTACTTACGGAGAGATGCAACAGATGACGCAAGAGGAACTTCTCCAAGTGGCTTTACAAGATATCAAAAAGAGCTTAGGCATTACAGGTAAACCGATAAAGTATGATGTAACCAAATGGCACGACACCATGCCTAACTACCACATTAAACATTATGAAATCGTTCAATCATTAGAAAAGAAAATGGCTGAGCGATATCCCCAGGTTATGTTGGCAGGTTGTTCGTATTACGGTGTAGGAATACCAGATTGTATTGCTAACGGTGAAAGAACGGCTCAAGAGATCGCAAAGTATCTTTAGCTCATAAGAAGTGCCGATCCAGAAAAAGCACAATCAAGTGCTGTTAGGATCGGCATTCTCTTTCTAAAAGTTACTCTTAGATTGACCACCATCAACGTTAAGTGTGGCTCCGATAATCCAGGAAGCTTTATCTGAAGCTAGGAATACGGCGACATTAGCTACTTCTTCTACGGTTCCAAAGCGTCCTGCGGGAATTTCTTCTTCTACGAATTTTAAAATTTGTTCAGGATTTTGGTCTAGACGCTTCTGCCAATTCCCTGAGGGATGTAGAATCGATCCAGGGGCGATCCCGTTAACTCGTATGCCATCAGATATCATCTCATTTGCAAAAGCCTTAGTAAAACTAATTAAGGCGGCCTTACTGTTGTTGTACGTAATTTTTCCTCCTGATTCTCGTCCAAAAATAGAGGATATATTGATGATGGAGCCTCCGCCAGTTTTTCTCATTTCCTGTGCTGCAAGTTGGCTGAAATGAACAGCGGAAAAATAATTTAATTGCATGGACTGTTCAAATAATGCCATATCTGTTTCCATAGCAGGTCCGCCATTGCTCCCCCCAACATTATTGATGAGGATATCCAGTCGTCCATAATCCTTTAAAACTGAATGGAAAACTTGCTCTCTATTAGAGGCCAGTGTAAGGTCACCCTGATAGATCCGAATATAGCCTAACTCAGTCTTTGCTATTTCAAGGTCTTGCAAGGATCGTGCTGCAATAGCCACAAGAGCTCCTTCTTCTAAAAAACTACGTGCAATCGCTTTCCCTATTCCCCTAGAACCTCCAGTGATGAGTACGACTTTCCCCGTTAATCCTAATTCCAATTGTAGAACCTCCTTTTTCGTAATGGATTCCTTTATTTTAACAAAAAAACCCATCATAATATAATGAAATTAACGTGTAAAAAGGAAGGATCCTATGCTTTAAGTAGAATAGGCTGTCCCGAAGTCAGCAATACCGATTGTAGGGTCAGCTTCCACTTAGGGTCAATAATTGCATTACAACCTATATTGGTAGATGAAGCACATACTGCTCACCAATTTCTCCCATTTTTCTACCTCCTCGGTCCGTAAAACCTGCCTTTAGATATAGCTGTTGTGCTGTTGTATTTTTACCGTTGACGACCAAGACAATTTCGTCAATCTCCGTAAAGTTTTTTATCACGAAGAGAGGCAGGGACAAAAGTGCAAGTTTGGCATAACCTTTTCCTTGTTCATTGTAGTTAATGGAGAATGCGGTTAAGAGTAATGCTCTAGGATTATCAGTATACTCCAGTACTCGTGGACCTGATTGTAATGCGAACATACCGACAGGTCTTCCTTGATCAAGAATAACAATAGGAATGCGAGTAGTGTCTTCCCTAGCTAATTGGAGTAAAACCTCCGGTAAGGCAGTAAACATCACTTGTTCTTTTGGTAGAGTAAAGGATAGTAGGGCAGGAAGATACGCCTCACAATAAAAGTCTAAATTAACGGTTGAGTTGATAACGGTCATTCAATACCTCATGGTTTTTATTTACAGTATATCTCTTTCTATTATCTTTGATAAGCTTCCCACTCTAAATCTACCATTAGATTTTTCCAGTAGGGATGTATTGTCCCTGACTTCAAGTATCTGTTCCAATATTGTTCATCCATTCCCTCAGGGGTTGCTCCTATCACATGCTTGCCTACAGTCAGGGCATAACGGTTTATACGATTGTGAAGGCGGTGTAGGTCTTCAAGTTGGGTATAATCTAGTAGGATAATATCCCCGACTGCATGATCCCTAACTATCCCCTCGAAAAAGACCTTATCTCGAACAGCTTCTAAACTAACTTTATTACTTAGCTGCGGCGAAAAAGAGTTCAGTGTTCCGCCTAGATACAACAAATCTTGTGATTCAACTGCGATATGGCGAAGGCAGTAATTTATTTCTTCTGCTTGTTCGTACGATATACTTTTCTTCTCCAAAACGTCCTCTAGTATTATCTTGCTCTTTAGGATCGAGGAGGATAAGGGTGATACCTTGTTGGCAATGTGATCTGCTAAGTAGCGTTCATAGGACCTGTTTTCAAGGTATAGGTAACCGTTTAAAAATAAACTGCCTACCATGAGAGTAGTGACAATGTATAACCATCTTCTATGCATAATATGGACTCCTTCTTAGGTGAAGACGATGGTTAAAGGAGAAAGCTTTACAAGTTTAGTCTATGTTTAATATTATCTTTCCTATATTTAACCTGTTTTCCATGAGATAATGTGCTTGAGCTGCTTCCGAAAGAGGAAATTCATGACCAACCTTTATCTTTAATTGCTTGCTGCTTAAGAAGGGGAGGATCTGTTCAGCGGTTTCTTTTAGTAAATAAGGTTTAAGCTTTCTCGTTGTCCCGAGACTAAAACCTAGAACAGAACGACAGGTTGAATGTAGTTCAGTAGTTTTTATGGTTCCGATGTCTCCGCTCGAATTTCCAAAATGAACGAGACGACCATATGGCGCAAGGCAATCTAAACTATTTTCCGTAACCTTCCCTGAGACAGAATCTAGAATAATATTCGCTCCTTTGCCCTCGGTTATTTCATTGACCTTTTGTGCAAAATCTTCCTGTTCATAACATATGACATAATCAGCTCCGCTTTCTTCTGCAATGACTCTCTTATTTTCACTGCCCACTGTTCCAATTACGAGGCTTGCTCCTAATAGTTTAGCTAGTTGCGTTGCAGTAGAACCTACTCCTCCGGCGGCAGCATGAATTAAAACGACATCACCAACTTCTATTCTTGCAACGTTAACTAGAAGCCTATGAGATAAAAAAGAAACAATAGGACATGCAGCAGCAGTGAGAAAATCAATATTATCAGGAATGGGAAACACAAGATCCGGTGAAGCAACAATGTATTCAGCATAAGAACCATTCATAGGAAAAGCGATGACGCGCTGTCCAGTGTAAAGACTCTCAACTTCTGAACCTAACTCATCAATATAGCCTGTAGCATCTAATCCAGGAATGAAAGGGAAGGAGGCTGCACCTTTCTTACCCATTCTAGACTTTATATCTGCAAAGTTTACACTGGTCTTTATTACTCGTATTCGCACCTCCTTAGGACCAACGGAGGGCATAGCAACCTCGCGATATTGCAATACCTCTGGTCCACCGGATTGTGTAATGACAACAGCTTTCATTTTTTCCCTCCTCATATCAATATGTTCAATTGTACTATAGATCACTTTATTTAGGAGATTTATCCATTACGGAAAGAGTATTAATACGTTTCAACCCCTTCAGCAATCAGATAAAGATTAAGGTTTTGTGCCATGTTGATAATTGTGGATACAATCGCCGCATTTTTTGGACAAGTTATATGTGTTATGAAGGAACGATCTATTTTAAGCCTATTTACTGTAAGATCCCCTTACAGATCCTTTGTTTTAAGCAAAACTCCATCTCAAGACTTAGATAAGCTAATTCCTTGGGCCATAGAAGGTATAGAGGTTTTAATGTATTGTTAGACTGAGTAAAAAATCATCTGTTTTTCACTGAATTTGAAACTTTAATTTTGTACCTCTCGTATAAAGAATTATTATGAATGAGTCAGGAGTAGATGGAAGATGCAATCATTGTTATCCTTTATTGCCCGCATATTAATCGCCATCCCTGTTGCAACGATAGCGTGGTTGATTAGTTTTTTGACTTTTGACTACACTTTTTGGATTTCTACAGCTATATCTGCTGGCGCAGGGTTGAGTTCTTATTGGCTTGGTTCCATGTACTTTCATTATCGTTTTTTAAAAAAACATCAAATATCACGAAAAGAATACCAATATATATCTAAGAATTTGGATGATGCAAAACGAAAAATTTATCGATTGCATAAAGCACTACTGTCCATTCGACATCTTCCGTCTTTTACGCAACGTATTGAGCTGTCACGGCTGACAAGAAAAATATATGGTTTAACAAAAAAAGAACCCAGACGATTTTATAAAGCTGAGCGTTTCTATTTCTCCTATTTGGATTCAGCTGTTGAGCTTTCTGAGAAATATGCCCTACTATCCAACCAGCCCAAGAGAAATCGGGAAGTGGAAGAAGCCTTAATTGAAACACGTCATATGTTAGGAGAAGTCAACCGATTAGTCGAAGAAAATTTATATCATGTTTTATCAGATGACATCGATCAGCTTCAATTTGAAATTGATGTGGCAAAACAAATGGTCAATAGAGACTCAACGAATAAGAGGTGAAAGTAGGAATGAATATGGATAATAAGAAATCCCTAAATATTATGGATGATTTATTAGCTGATCCGTTTGGCGAACAGGCAACAACTCCGTCTAGCCCATCCATACAGGAAAATAAACGAACAAGACTTATTGACGTAATCCCAGAAGAAAACCGAGCTAAGGTTTACCAACTTGCCGAACAGATTGATCCTCGTAATCATCAGGCTATGATCACTTATGGAACGCCGGCACAATCTAAGCTATTAGCATTCTCTGATACCATGCTCGAACATGTGCAAAAGAAGGATGTGGGTGAGATCGGAGAAATTATCAAAGATTTAATGAAAAGATTTAACGAAGTGAACCCTGATGATCTCAAACCTGAAAAACGTTCCTTTCTTTCTAGAGTTTTTGGTAAGCTTTCTGGATCCGTACAAGAGGTATTATCAAAATATCAGAAGACAGGGGCACAGATTGACCGAATCAGTGTAAAATTGGACCGTAGTAAAAAAGCATTGCTTTCTGATATTGATATGTTAGAGAAGCTATACGACAATAATAAAGAATACTTTCATACTTTAAATATTTATATTGCTGCAGGAGAATTAAAGCTGGATGAATTACATGAAAAAGTAATTCCTGCCTTAAAGAAGGAAGCAGAGACTTCAAAGGATGAAATGAAATTTCAAGAAGTTAAAGATATGCTTCAGTTTGCAGATCGACTGGATAAAAGGCTGTATGATCTTAAGTTGAGCAGGGAAATCACCGTACAAAGTGCTCCACAAATTAGATTAATTCAACACACAAACCAAGCCCTTGTGGAGAAGATTCAATCATCCATTATGACCGCTATACCACTGTGGAAAAATCAGATGGGCATTGCCTTAACTTTAGTCAGACAGAGGCACGCTGTCGAAGCACAGAAACAAGTTTCCAAAACAACCAATGAGTTGCTTCTGAAAAATGCAGAGATGCTCAAGACGAATACCATTGAAATTGCAAAAGAAAACGAACGCGGTCTAGTCGATATTGAGACTTTAAAAAAGACTCAAGAAAGTATCATTGCAACGCTAGAGGAGACGATTAGAATCCAAGAAGAAGGGCGAAACAAACGCCGGGATGCAGAAAATGAACTAGCTTCGATGGGCAACGACCTAAGGAACAAGTTATTGGAACTGAAATAAGATTTGCAGGCTTACGGAGGTAGAAATGAAGCAAGATATGCTGTTGGCACTAGATGAGTTATCTAAACAATGGGAAAGAAACCAACGTACTTCTATACTTGAAAATGCGGAAGATGAAGCGACCTATCTAGAACATAAATTTTATAAGTTTATTGATTGTTTTAAGATTTGGTTTCTTCAAGAACTCATGCCTATTTCTTTCGATGCTGCTCTTGAACATCCCGATATTCAATACATTATTGATCAACTTCCAAGTCCACTGTATCTTCCTTTTGAGAATGAACTAGATTTGCTTGTTGATGGTGTAGTCCAAGAGAATGATGAAAAGTATGATTAAAAGGAAATTGTACAAAAGAAAAAAGCGCCAAGAAGCGCTTTTTTCTTTTGTATTCGGGTTTATACCCTATTGTAATTTCTAGAATGTCATCAAATACAGGTCGTTTTAGAACGAAATATCGCTCATCATAGACCTTACTATAATAACGATCTAGTTTAGGATGTTTGTCAATGAGAGACCATGGAATAAAACGCAGATACATATCATGAATGGCTTCCTGATGAGAAGAAGGATAAAAATAGGTTAATACTTGTTCGGCTGCTTTGGTCTCCGCCTCAGTCTCCTTATAGAAGCGTAACGTCCATGTTCCATTCGGGACAATCTGCAATACCAAAGTCACATCTTCCGGTTTATCTGTTCCATAAGGATTAATGAAGATGGTTCTTGCTCCAAGATCCAGTAGGGCCTTTCCATTAAATTCAGGGGAGCTAACTAAAGCTTGGTGGGCTCTCTGAACAAATGGGTTAAGAATAGATTCTGTAACAGGCAAAGGTTGCAGGTTCCCTAAAGGTGAAATAGATTTGGGTCTTTGTTGCAATTCCTTAAGCCCTTTTTCCTTAGCATTTTTTAAAAATTGAACAGCTTCAGCCCGTGTAAGAGTATCGTCCCCACGGAATGATTCAAGATTTCTCACTCCTGCTTGCTTCCCATGTGCTAAGTTAATCGTTAATAGATATTGTACCGCTTGATCTCCTTGATAATGAACACCTTGGGAAGCGGCCAAGAACTCTGCGACTTGTCTTCTGTTAGGGTAGTTACTAAGAACATAGCCGGGGTAACCTAGCTCAGTAGCTTGTATGAGATACCCCATGGGCCATGGTTTACGTTCAATTGCACTCCAGTCTAATAATGGACTATCCTTCATCGTACGAAATAGCATCGTAATAAATTCACGTTCACGAAGGGTTTGATTCGGTCGGAATGTTCCATCCGGAAACCCTTTTACAATATCTTCTCTAACAGCCCAATCAATCGTTTCTTTTGCCCAATGATCCATCGTATCTGTAAAAGCAGATTGACTCTCTGCATGCCCAGTGGGGGAAAAGGGAAGCGATGTGAAAAGTACTGCAATGACAAGAATAGATTTCCATGACGATAGAAAATGCATTGTATTATATCTCCTTTAATAGAATTGATTTTATTGTATCACACGATTAAGAGAGAGATAGGGAGGGAGCTTTTGGGAAACATAAGAAAAAATAAGCGGAGAAAGAGATCCGCTTATTTTTCATTAGTTGTAAGTTACAAAAGAACGGCGGCTAACCAGCCAAACACAATTAAGGGAATATTATAATGAACAAATGTAGGTACACATGTGTCCCAGATGTGGTTATGCAACCCATCGACGTTTAAACCTGATGTAGGTCCTAGAGTGGAATCGGATGCCGGGGAGCCTGCATCTCCAAGCGCACCAGCGGTCCCTATGATGGCGGCAGTTGCTAATGGGGGAAAACCAAAAGCGGCACATAAAGGTACAAATAACGTAGCTAGAATGGGAATGGTCCCAAAAGAAGTTCCTATTCCCATCGTAATAAATAATCCGACAAGTAGCATGATTAACGCGGCTAGAGCCCGTTGATCACCGATGAGCTGTACAGCGGATGAAACAAGGTCATCAACAGCTCCAGTAGTTTTAATGACTTCTGAGTAGCCAGAAGCAGCAAGCATAACAAAACTAATAAAAGCCATCATTTTAACCCCTTGGAGAAACAGTTCATCTATGTCCCTCCACCGTATAACAGCTCCAATATACATGACAAGAAGCCCGGAGAGTGCTCCGAAGACCATGGAGTCCGTCCACAATTGAATTACCAATGCAATTACGATTGCTATCAAGGCCATCAGATGTTTTGAGGTAAAACGAATAGAATCCTCGTTATTCTCCGTTTGAATACTCCCACTGTACACTCGTGGTTTCCGATAAGTAAAGAAGAGGGCAAGGATTAGACCAACAACCATTCCTACGGCCGGAAGGATCATCGCTATTGGGATCATCGCTATTTCTATCTCCATACCGTTGGTTTTCATTTGCTCAGCGATAATCTGATGAAAAATGAGTCCAAATCCGATTGGAAGAGCGATATAGGGTGCTTTTAAGCCAAATGTCAAGGCCGATGCAACTGCTCTGCGATCAAGATTCAACCGATTAAATAAGGGTAGTAAGGGTGGTATAAGTAAAGGGATGAAAGCAATATGAACAGGTACGATGTTCTGTGAGGCTGATGCAATAGCAGCAAGAGCTATAAGAATAAAGCTTCGTTTACCGTTCAATAGGGTCAAAAGTTTGCTAACTAGCCATTGCGTAATCCCCGTTTGGGCGATTGTGACCGCTAGAGCTCCTAACAAGATATAACTTAAGGCAACGGAACCATTTCCACCCATTCCCTTTATAAACAAATCCAGCGTTTCCTGGACTCCCATTCCGGATAGTATTCCTCCGGTAAGTGCCGCGAACAGAAGTGCTAGAATGACATTAACCCTAAGCAAACAAAGGCTAAGCATTAAAATAACTGATATAACCAGTTCGTTCACAAGTTTTCCTCCTAGTAATTCTCGTTAACTCTCTACCACTTTAATTAATTAAAATGGCCAAGAAGAATTTTACTAGAGAGAAAATAGTTTGTCAACAAAACAAACAACAGATATAATAGGCACTCAATTCAGATGATTTTCTATAAGTATGTATTTTTTTGTTAGCTTTACTAGTGACAATTTAGGGAATTATTAGGATTATAACTAGAATGTCAGAATGAATAAGAATATAATAATGGATAGTTTACAAGTGTTTGTTTTACAAAGAAGAGATTCCCTTAATAGAGAGGTTAACATGAGTAATATCATTCAATCCTGTTTGTCAAATATAGCAATAATCTTCCTCATGCATTTGTGTATAACCACGTGGCTTAATAGAAATAGTAATACATCCATGAAACACACACAAATGGGTGTGATCGCCATTGTGTCGTTAGCTGTCATTGCCATGTTTTATTTGCCAATCCAGTATGGTGAATATCGCTTTGATCTTAGATTAATTCCATTAGTGTTCTTAGCACTAAGATGGGGCTTGCGTGTAGGTCTGACAGTATTATTCATTACAAGTGCTTGGCGATTGGCTTTAGGTGGAGAAGGGTCCATGCCAGGGGTTGTTTTCGGGATGATTCTCCCGGTTTGTTTCGCCATCTTATACTCTTCTCTAACCCAATATAAAGGAAAAGCAAAATCACTCATGTTCATATTTACCGTGTGTTGGCTAATCTCAGATTTGCCGATTATTGTATTTGTACCAGATGGATGGACTGTCTTTAAAGAAATTTTTATAATACGCTATGTAACTTTTATAATCATTGTATACGTCTTATATTTATTTATTGTTGATTCTGAAAGACAAATCCAATTCAAGGAAAAGCTTCAATATCTCGCAGAACATGACGATCTCACGGGCTTATATAATATGCGCTGTTTTGTTGAGAAGATTCAACAGTATAGGCGTAACGCAAAACAAACCCCTTATCTCGTGATGGTTGACGTAGATTATTTTAAGGCCATCAATGATACATACGGTCATTTAAACGGTGATCTGATTTTAAAAGGGGTAGCAGAATTAATTCGCAATAAGTTGTTAAACAACATCAATATAACAGTAGAACTAGGAAGATATGGTGGGGAGGAGTTTATTCTATTTATATCTGGAATGGAGTCCGAGGTGAACATTCTGAGAGTCCTAGAAGAACTCCGCCAAGAAATTGAAAAAAACCACTTTTATTCCCTTAATCAAAAAGAAGCAATTAGAGTGACCGTTTCTATGGGAGTATCTAAGATTAAGAATTGGGATAATATATACCAAACGGTAGAAGCTGCTGATCAATCGCTTTATATTTCTAAGGAACATGGGCGAAACCGGATTTGTTTAGAGGAAAGCTTGCGATTTCAACCTAGTATGTGAAAATATAATATTTAAATAAAAAGAAGGTCCTACGCTCTTTAATTCGGAAGCGGACCTTCTTTTTTGTTTATGATTAACAAGTCAATAACTAGCTTGCTTACTATTATTTCTCGATGTAGTACGCTGATAAAGAAATATAAACGATAGCAGAACGACTACTGTGACAATCCCCGTCATCATACCATTTACGTGTTCCCATAATCCTATTAACGATAAGAAGGCTGGAATGGTGGCGGTAGTCCATGATTGTATGATAGCTACCCAGCCAGTGTAAGTTCCAATGTCTTTTCCCAACGCTAGCTGTAGAAAGAATAAAAACCACAGATAGGACCATAATAGCCAGATGATCCCAAACTTAAAATCTCCAAACTGACTAAAGTTAATGAGGGAATAGGCTATGGCCATGATGGCTACCCACAACGAATACCATCCTAAAGCAGTTCCACTGTATCCCTTCAAGTTGCAGATGCCAACTAATAAGTAAGTAAAACCAAAAAGAAATATACCAGAGGCTTGAAAGATTGTGGATTGGTCTTGAGCTGTTATGAGGGCATAAAAAGGAAACAGTACCTGCATCACTCCTACAAACAAATTAAAGATACCTGCACTTTTGGTTTCCACGCGACCCAAGAGCATTAGTCCGTTGATAAAAAGGACAGCACCAACATAAAGCAATCCCACATTTCCCATCATGCAACCTCCCATTCAAATGTAAGAATTTGTATTTTAATCCAGCTTAATTTTGTGTATAATTTTGAATTGACAGGTAAATCTGTGTTCCTTAATTCAGCTCAATAAGGAGTAATGATATGGCACCTATTAGGATAGGTTTATTATTTTCGTTGACAGGACCTACAGCGGCGACAGAACGAAGGCAACTCCAAGCTGCCCTATTTGCGAAGGCCGAATATGAATTGGAACATACAAATTCAACATGTCAATTTGAATTAATCATTAGAGATATTTGTTCCGAACCTAACGAGGCGATTAAACAAGTGCTAGATTTAGGCGAGAATGGTGTGAAACTCGTTGTTGGGTGTTATACCTCAGCATGTAGGAAGGCCATTCTGCCCATCTTAGAACAATACCAGATGCTTTTGGTTTATCCAACGCCCTACGAAGGAAATGAAAATCATCCACACGTTTTTTATACGGGAGAAGTACCAAATCAGCAAATCATTCCGATTCTGCGCTATATTAAGGATACAATTGGGACGAAAATCTACCTTATAGGAAGCGATTATATTTATCCGCATCTTATCAATCAACAAATTTATTCCTATATTGATCAACTAGAGGGAGAAGTAGTAGGGGAATATTACATTCCCTTTGCGCAACCACCACTGTTTAATATCTTTAAAAGTATTATATCTTCTAAGCCGGATGCTATCTTATCTACAGTTGTCGGAAACAATATAACAACGTTCTACCAAGCTTATCGCGAAATAGGACTAAATCCTTGTGAAATACCTATATTTAGTCCTATTACAACTGAAGTTGAGATCATGGCAATGGGAAATCAAGCGGCTACCGGTCACTATAGTTGCATGAGCTACTTTCAATCTAGTGAATGTAAGTCTAATAAAGATTTCGTTAAGAAGTTTAAGGCTCAATATGGAGGTCCAGTATCATCTGTTATGACGAACACCTGGCTTGGTCTAACACTACTTCTTGAGTCGGTCGAATTAATACAGTCCACGCATTATAGTGAAATAAAGCTTTCTTTAAAACATCGTACAAGGATTACACCTTGGGACGAGATAGAAGTTGATACCAATTATCATTTGTGCCGTTCCATTCGCATTGGAAAAGTGTTGCCTGACGGCCAATTTAAACAGGTCTGGAAATCGTCAGGACATGTTTCACCTGATCCTTTCTGGAGCAGTAAAGGGATAGGTGATACGATTCCAGTCAATCATTGTAGAAAGGATAGATCCGAGCTACCAAGTGTTTGCCCTGAAAAGAGCAGCTTAGAAGTGTACCAATTTCATGAAATCTATACGAATAGCTTACGTTATAGACAACAATTAGAAGTTGCAAAAATAGCAGCACAATCTCACTCTAATGTACTAATCTTAGGAGAGACAGGCGCAGGAAAAGAAATGCTGGCCCGGGCCATACATATGGAAAGCAGTCGACGTCATGGCCCATTTGTTGCGGTAAATGTTGGTGCAATTCCACGAGAGTTAATTGCCAGTGAATTATTTGGTTATGCTGAAGGTGCCTTTACCGGTGCAAAAAAAGGTGGTTCACTAGGAAAATTTGAAGTTGCTCACCAAGGTACCCTCTTCCTAGATGAAATCGGTGATATGCCACTTGAGCTACAGGTAAATTTACTACGTGTTCTTGAAACTCGTAAGGTGGTTCGTGTTGGCGACCACATTGAAAGACCAGTTGATGTGAGAATCATAGCTGCGACGCACCGCAATCTTAAAGAAGAAGCAGCTTATCAAGGTGCCTTTCGCTCAGATCTTTATTTCCGATTAAATGTCTTCACGATTACCATTCCATCATTGAATGAGCGAACGGAAGATATTCCTCCACTTGCCAAGTATTTTCTTCGAGAACTTTACAACACTTATGGACAAGGACCTACAAGAATATCAAGCAGAGCGATGCAAGTGTTGGAAAATTACCTTTGGCCGGGCAATGTTCGTGAGCTTAGAAATGTTATGGAAAGAACTTTTTTTATAGCCTACACGGAACAAGAAATAAAAGCTAATCATTTACCTGAGGATCTACATCCTTTAAGTAGAACCATATCCAATCAATCTCTTAGGTTAATGGAACGACAAACTATTGAAGACATGCTACATTCCTGCACTACAGTTGGAGAAGCTGCAAAACGCTTAGGAATAGCCCGGAGTACACTCTATAGAAAAATGGATGCTTTAAATATTCATCGGCCACCAAAGTAAAAAACAGCTCTTAGTAGAAAGCTGTTTTATCTTATTAGTTAATGACCAATCTGCCATGGACGTTGTGGCTGTTTCTTGTGATCGTGGTGATGATGGTGGTTATGGTGATGATAAGGAGTTTTTTTGTCCAGTTCACTTTTAGAAACCAACTTAGGTTCTGCACCATACTCCATACGCTTGCGTATAGCGTTAGGAACCATACTTAAACCCGGAGCTGTAAAGATTCTAGAAGCGTGTTCGGAGCAGTTTGGACAATAAACAGGATTACTAACATCAGCTAACTTTATCCATTGCTGAAAATCTCCACATTCATTACAACGAAATCCATATAAGGGCATCTTCAATACTCCTTTCAAGAGTTCATATACGGGGGCCTGTTGGCCCCCATTAAAAATTAGCCTCGATTAATCTTAGGAACAATGTTTTTATCAAAGATGGCAGTTGGAATTGCGACGGTACAACAAGCATTAGGGATATCAACAATCCCACCAATATGTCCTTCTACTGGCGCAGTACCTAGAATCATATAGGCTTGTTCTCCGGTAAAACCCATTGTTTTTAAGTAATCAATAGCATTCAAACAAGCACGACGATAAGCAATGTGGGCATCTAAGTAATGGTTGTTTCCGGTAAACTCATCTACAGATATTCCTTCAAATACAAGATAATCCGAGTAACGTGGTTCTACCGGTCCTGGTTGGAACATTGGGTTATTAATGATGTTATACTTAGACATTCCTCCTTTAATTACATCAACATGGATATCCACCCATCCTGCCATTTCAATCCCACCGCAGAATGTGATCTCACCATCTCCTTGGGAGAAGTGAAGATCTCCTAAAGAGAGCTTGGCGCCCTCGACAAAAACAGGGAAGTATATGCGAGATCCTTTTGATAGATTTTTAATATCACAGTTCCCGCCATTCTCACGAGGGGGAACCGTACGAGCTGCTTCCCTTGCAACACGGTCAAATTCAGCCCCTTTTAAGGATCCTAATACAGCACTGTCTGGATTAGGGAGAGTAGCTAGAGCAGGAACACGACTAGGATTCGTATCAAATAGTTTTTTCTCACGTTTGTTCCAACGGTCAAGCAATTCGTGAGATGGGGCTGTACCAATTAAACCTGGGTGGATAATCCCTGCAAATTTTACGCCTGGAATATGGCGAGAAGTTGTATATATTCCCTGGAAATCCCAAATAGATTTAATCGCTTCAGGATAATGTTCAGTTAGGAAGCTACCACCATTATTTTTATCAAAGACTCCGTTAAATCCCCACTCAGACCCCTGAATAGCTCCGATGTCAAGGAGGTCAACAACAAGTAGATCACCTGGTTCAACGCCGTTCACCCATATCGGCCCACTCAGGACATGAACACGGTTTAGATTGACATCTCGAATGTCTGACGGGTCATCATTATTAGAAATCTGACCATCCGTCCAATCCTTACATTCAATACGGAAAATGTCTCCCGGATTGACTGATACTGTAGCTGGAATATCTGGATGCCAACGATTATGTCCCGGAGTGGCTTGCTCATCCATTGGTTTGTTTAGGTCAATACGAAACAGTACTTCAGGCATAAAGTCTCCTCCTTATGTTTTAATGATAACGATTACATTCATAAGTGACCTAGTAACTCGTTACATAATTTAATATAAGCAAGTAACATGCCAATAGGAGAATGGGTATTTCTAGAAGGATAAGGAAGCAATAAGTGTCTAATTTTCGGACAATGTCTCATTATGGGACGAAACCACAAAAATACATAAATTGTCATTCAACCTGTCGAAGCCTGCGCTTGCCTAGGAAATACTAAATATAGGCACCACTTCAGGGGAATTCCATAAGATAAAAAAAGCAACGAAGAGGAGTTTTTACTGATGTGGAGTGAACAGACAATAAAGAGCTTGCTTAGTCGTTACCTTCCAGGCCAAGCTAGAGTGATTGCCATTCGTACAGCGGATTTAGATGGAGACGGTGTGTTAGAAATCCTTGGGATATACCAATGGGAGGGACAGAATTATTTTGTTGTACTAAAGCATGATTCGAGAGGATGGGGTATAGCATGTAATTTTAAGGGGACAGGTTATAACATAACGTATTTTCGAGTAGCCAATTTAAAAAGTGAAAACCGAAGCAGTGTGATCATCGGGTGGCAGATCGGTGCGCAATGGTCTAAACTCGCCATCTATGAATGGTCAGATAATGGTCTTGAAAATAAAATAAAAAAAGATCTGTCCTTTAGTTTACTAGATACTGAAGATCTAGACAAAGACGGGAAATCAGAACTTGCCTTATGGTTTCATGACACAGGAGAAGCTTATCAGGTACAGGTGTACCAATGGAAGGAGGGGAAGTTAGTCGAGATACCGGAACTTTATCCTGTGTATTTTCAGAAAGTCTCAACTTATTACAAGCATCTCACAAATAAGTTCCCTACTTATCCTTTTTATTGGTATTATCTTGCCGACGCGGAGTTAATGGTAGGGAATAGCGGGGAGGCTCTTAAAGCAATAGATAAAGGACTTGCATTAAAACCTGATTACCCTGCTCCGGAACAGTGGAATGAATTAAAAGATCGCATTGAATCTCTTGCTAGGAAGCCAAATACTTTACACCCCGCCAGAATAAAGTCCATATTTGGAGTAAAATGGGGATATATAGACGATCGTGGTGAATTCGCCATCCGTCCAACGTTTGACTTTGCCCAACCTTTTCAGATGCAAGGAATGGCAATTGTAGGGTTGAATAATAAAAATACCTTGATAAATACCTCGGGTCAGCAGATAACGAATAAAGCATATGATTATATTGGGGATTTTTCAGAGGGACGTTCAGTCGTAAGTGATCAAGATGGTTTTAAGGTTATTAATGAGAAGGGGAAGATTATCACCAGCAAATCTTATGATTTTATTGATAGCTACAAGGAAGGTAGAGCTCTCTTCTCCATCAATGAATCAGGCGGCCACATAAAATATGGTTATTTAGATCTTAATGGAAATGAAGTCATACCTGCCCAATATAAAAGTGCTTTACCCTATAAAGAAGAGACTGCCGTGGTGCAACTTGATGAGAAGGAATTTGCCTTGATAGATACTATGGGTAAACCTCTTCATATGTATTCTTTGGCTTATGTCGGGCAAAAGGGAGAAGGCTTGCTTTCCTTCAAATATGACTCAGATGGCAGGTTTGGTTATATCAATCAAAATGGTAAAGTGATGATTGCACCAACTTTTTCAAGTGTTGAACCTTTTCAAGATGGAAGGGCAATAGTCAAGGCCTCTGACAGTTACTCTAGTAATCAATGCGGTCTTATTAATAAAAAAGGGAACTATATTATTCCTCCAACCTACAATGCAATGGTAAGACTTGGTGAAAAACGATATGCTGTAGGCAAGCCCATACTTGAAGGTAAGCCACACTTTGGATCAAAATATGCTATCGTGAATCAAGACGGAAAGTTTTTAACGGATTTTATTTACTATGATGTATTGCCATACTGCAAAGGGATTGCATCCGTTCACGATGGAAAACAGACGTTTTTTATAAATCGGAGTGGCAAACAAGAAAAAAGTCTTCCTATTGTTGAAGGAACGGGATCTCTTGCCGTAGAAGGGAACTTGATTAGAGCCACAATTAATCAGCGTGATTCTTATTATGATCTGAACAGCGAATTAGTGTGGAAACAAAACTCTGTAATAAAGCTAGATGAAAATTATAAGATTTATGAAAAACACTATCATCCAAATAAGGATTACTACGTATATTACCCTCAGCTTGATGGAATGAAGAATCAGGTACTGCAAAAAAGACTAAATGAACAACTCAAAGAACTCTCGGGTGTAAAGAACATCCCAAGTGATACACAGTTGGATGCCAGTTTTGCTGGTGATTTCTCTATAAAATTTTTCAAAAAAGTGCTCCTCATATTAGAACTCACAGCCTATGAATATCCATTTGGTGCAGCACATGGGATGCCGGTCCAAACGGAGGTCCCAGTGAATCTTGTGACAGGAGCAGTTTATCAGTTGAAGGATCTATTTCAACCCGATAGTAACTACATTACAGTTCTAAGTGAGCTGATCAAACAACAAATTCAATCCAACCCTGAATATTCGTACGTATTTCCTGACAGTTATAAAGGTATTAAAGAAGATCAATCTTTTTACGTGACAGATGATGCTTTATTTCTCTACTTTAATCCCTATGATATCGCACCATACGCAGCCGGCTTCCCTACCTTTAAAATTCCATTCTCAGAAATTATGCCTCTTATCGATGATCAAGGAGAGTTTTGGAGATCATTCCATGATTAAGCTAGAGTCTTCAATCAAAGACTGCTTCTTTATAGGGAGCAGTTTTCTTTCTTATTGTTTTTCTTGCATATAGAAGTGTGGAAACGTATCATAAATTTAATAAGTAGCCTTTTAATAAAGGTTCTCTGACCGAATAACTTATCTAAGCCATAATAGAGGTGGTGAGAATCGATGGAAAATAAGATTTTACTCATTGAAGATGATGCAGATATTGCTGGATTAATTGAGATTTATTTAAGAAAAAGTGGTTATGAAGTTGTACAAACAGATCATGTGGAGGAAGCTATACTTCTTTATGATTCAGAGCATCCTGATTTGATTATATCGGATATCCAACTACCAGGAAAACTATCCGGTTACGACCTATGTAAAATCATTCGTGATAAATCTCAAACGCCCTTTATTTTTATAAGCTGCAAAGGTGAAATCGAGGAAATTATCGACGGAATTGAGTTGGGGGCGGATGATTATCTACCAAAGCCTTTCGACCCTTTAGAATTAATGGTAAGGGTGAAAGCCAGATTGCGTTATAAGACAAAGAAAGAGCTTCTTAAGTTTGATCAATTAGAGATTAACTTAAACAACTTACAGGTTAAGAAAGATGGAAACGAGATTGTATTAGCAAGGAAAGAAAGAGAAATACTCTTGTTACTATGTCAGAATCCTAATAAGGTATTCGAATCAGAAGAAATCTATAAACATGTTTGGAAGCAGGATAGCATGGGGGATTATCGATCACTGTTGGTTCACATAAGTAACTTGCGCAAGAAGATTGAGAACGATCCTAATCATCCAGTCTATATTAAGACCATAAGAGGAGTAGGATATCAATTTGAGACCCCAAGTGGAGGTAATTAAGTGAAGGATGAGAAACACCTACTTTTTAAAGAAGAAGCTCTATACCTTAAAGAAGCGAAACAAACATTAAAACAAGCTGAAGGGGATAGCACGGGACTAATCTATAGTTATAAAGAATTAATAGATCACTATGAACGATTACTAAAAATTACGAGTAAAGTCTTTAAGATTAGTGATATACAGAGTAAAGCCTTAATTGAGCGTGAGTTACAGCTGCAAGATGCCCACAGGAACCTAGAAAAGATGGAGGATTCACGCAGACAACTGATTTCAGACATTTCACACGAAATTGGAACACCGATGACATCGATACAAGGTTATCTTAAAGCAATGTTAGATCAAGTGATTGAACCAGACGAGAACTACATTCGTTTGATTTATCAAAAAGCGTTACTAGTTAACCAACTTATTGAGGATCTCTACGATTTGTCACACATTGAATACAGTCAAAATAAGCTTAAATTTCAATATGTATGCATAAAAGATTTAGATAAATTATTATTGAGCAAATATAAAATTGACGTTGAGAGTAAAGAACTCAACTACGAATTTACATCCTCTATACCGCAGGATATTAAGTTAAGAAACGTTTACATTGATCCTATTCGGATTGAACAGATACTAACGAATCTCATCCATAACGCAGTAAAATTCACTCCTAAAGGAGGCAATATCAAACTTGACGTTTCTATCCAGATTAAAAAGGATAGGGAGAAGCAGGAACTAATTATTCATGTTTCGGATACAGGAATAGGAATTTCTGAAGATGCTCTTCCACGGATATTTGACCGTTTTTATAAAACGAAAGGGAGTCTTAATAAGGATGGTACAGGGTTGGGATTAGCCATATCAAAGGAAATTGTTGTTAAACATCAGGGTGAGATCGGGGTAGAAAGCTTAGTAGGAAAAGGAAGTACATTTTATTTTACACTCCCAATACATGATTAAAAGGTAATGATAACCGATATCTTTAACCACGGAGATATGGTTTTTTTTATTTTTTTATTATCATTATTGATAATGATAATAAAATGAGGTATATTAATATTGTAAGATTCTTATTTGATTGGAGAAGAAGGTGAATTTCCTATGAAAAATAAAGCTGATATCATCCTTCACCCTAAGCGAATGAAGATTATTCAAACTTTAGGTGGAGGAAAAAAACTTAGTATCCAAGAGATCGGAAGTATACTATCTGATATCCCTCAAGCCACATTGTATCGGCATATTAATACATTGATTGAACACAAAATTATACAAATCGTTCAAGAAAACCAAGTTCGGGGAGCGGTAGAAAAGATACTTGCCATTAACGAAGCGGAATTGAGAAATAATGAGAATCTATCAAGTGAGGATCATATTGAACTATTTACTACCTTTATGACCAACCTTCTTGGTGAATTTACTCAATATGCAACAGGACCGGAGTTTGAACCTCTTCGTGATGGAGCAACCTACCGTCAAGCGATGATTCACCTCAACGACGAGGAATGGAAGGCGTTTATTGCTGAATACAGCAAACTTTTGCAGAGTGCGCTAGGAAAGGAACCAAGAGAAGACAGAAAAACACGCACCCTATCCACGATCATCATTCCTCAAAAGAATACGAGAAAGAAGTGATGGAAATGTTAAAGTTTACAGAAGAAGAAGTGAAATTCACGACAAGGGTAGATGTTTACGGTACCCTTACGATCCCTGATAACTCAATAGAGAAGCTTCCAGCTGTCATTCTTGTATCAGGAAGTGGCCCTATAGATAGAGATGGAACCGTTAGTCATGGAAAATTCAAAACAGATTTATATAAGGACATAGCACACTTGATTACCCAAGAAGGATTTATCACTCTTCGTTATGACAAGCGTGGAACAGGCAAGAGTGGAGGCGAATGGCTCAAAACAGGGATGTGGGATTTAGTTGAGGACCTTGAGGGGGCCTATCGATTTATACAAGAACATCCACGAGTTGACAATGGCAAAATTGTTCTTGCTGGTCATAGCGAAGGGACGATCATCGTAACGGCCGTAGTGGAGAGACATTCTGAGATTGCCGGCATGATGCTCTTAAGTGGGGGAGTAGATAACCTGGATGAAGCTTTAGTACATCAACGGAAGTTGTCCTATAATGAATTGAGAAATAAGAAAGGAATTTCGGGTTGGATTTTTAGGAAAGTCATTAATGGAACGAAACAAGAGGAAAAAGTAAAAAAACAAATGAAACCGATCTTAGAATCGACACAGGACATTGTGAAGGTTCAATTATTTATCAAGCAGCCTGCTAAATGGTATCGTGAACATTTTTCTTATAATACTAGAGAAGCTCTTAAGAACATCTCTTGCCCTGTATTCGCTATACAGGGGGATAAAGACCCATTAGTAGAAAATGAAGTGTTGAAAGAACTACCAGATCTTGTTCAAGGGGCTTGCGAGTTTCATATTATACCAAACATGGAGCATGCTTTGAAGGAACAAACAGAACCTAGAACCATATTAAACTACAAAAAAGTGATCAAATCGACGATAGGCAAACCCATTCATCCTATTGCACAGGAGAAAATTTTAAACTGGTTGAAAGCATATATCTAATTGGCATGGTAAGATAAAGAGATAAGATTTTGTTGGAAAAAGGAGAGGGAAGATCATGCCTTATGTTTTAAAAAAGAAAGAGAATGCACAGATATTTACTATGTTTATGAAAAATTCTTATGGACTTGAGTATTATGGAACACCTTCTTGGGAAAATCGCAAAGAACTTGAAGGAAACTGGACGGAAATACTTACTCAGTTAGGGATACGAGAAGGACAATGGGAAATAGTAGAGGTTGATCAATCTCAGGTTCGCCTATTTAACGTAAAGTTGAACAATGATCCAAGAAAACGATTGTACATGGATATTGCTACGGGTAAATCATTTACGGAGTTGTCCTAAGGTCTTTTATGACGGGTGCCCCCTAGGAGTCGGTTTTACCGACCTGTTGGGAGACACCCTCTCTCATGTCATAGTTATTCATACATACTGGCTATCATGCGAACCCCGTGAACCAGTCGCTCGGCTTCTTCTTCTGTATTATAGGGAGCTAAACCGGCACGGACCCACCCTCCGTTTTCACGTATTCCCAATCTTTCTGCCAATGTCATCGCATAAAAATCACCATCGGCTACGAAAATACTCTGTTCTTCACACAGCTTCTCGCATATTTCTCTAGGAGATACTCCTTCCAGTCGAAATGCAATAGTCGGGGTCTTTAAAACACTTTCATTCGCCTGGAAAATCTTAATTCCCCTGATATTGCTTAAACCATCCCTAATCTTACGTGCGAGAGCTTGTTCGTGTTCTTCAATTTGTTCAAATCCTGAGCGAAGTCGTTCTCTTCTCGTTGTTCCCTCGATGGCAAGACTTGCAATAAAATCAATCGCTGGTTCGATACCTGCAATTCCTTCATGATTTTGGGTGCCCGTTTCTAACTTATCTGGTATGTAAGCCGGTGCAGGTGCAAGTTTATAAGGCAAGAGGGATTCAAATAGCTCTTCCTTTATTACAGCAATTCCCACATGGGGTCCAAAGAACTTATATGCTGAACAAAGGAGGATATCCGCACCAAGTTCATCTCTGTCTATAAAGAGGTGTGGAGCAGCATGGACAGCATCGACCACAACAACTGCACCCATGCGATGAGCATGTTTAGCAATGTTAGAAATACTATTTATTGTACCAACAGCATTGGAGGCAAGACCTACGGCAACTAACTTGGTTTTTTCAGTGATAACGCTTTCTAAGCAACTTTCATCTAGTGTTAAAGTGTCCGGGTTAACTTTTATCCAACGGACCGTAACTCCTTTGTCTTCAGCCATTGTAATCCATGGGTCTACATTCGCACGATGGTCTAGCTCTGTAACGACAATTTCATCCCCCTTATTCCATGTTTTCCCCATTGCACGTGCGATGGAAAGGGCAAGAGTCGTCATATTTGCTCCAAAAGCAACTTCGTTTGGAGTTGCTCCTACAAAATCTGCTACGGCTTGTTTCGCTTGAAGTATGATTTCTTCAGTCTCAACACTAGATGGAAAACATCCGTGAAGATTGGCGCCACCGCTCATCATATAGGCAGAGATTGCGTCAATCGAGGCCTTTACAACCTGTGATCCACCCGGACCATCAAAATAGCCAACTGACTTCCCATGATACATTCTTCGTAATGCCGGGAATTGATCACGTACTCGTTGAATTGGAAAAGTATAAGCAGCTTTACTCATTAATAATCCTCCCTTATATAGGTTAATCTAAACTCTAGACTAATTCTTTTAATCTACTAATTTGGGCGGAAGAGAAATTTCCAAGTTCTGTTTCTATTAGCTCTTTCTTTAGATACTCCAGAACAGCAGGGGCTGCTTTAGTGTTTGGGTAATCGTGTAAACTTCCGCCATCAATACCAGGTAATAAATTAAACCAAAAATGACCATGTTTTGGAAAAATGAGTGTACTTACGGGAACGCCGGCTTCTTTAAGACGACTGGCAAAATGAATAGATTGGGAAGGGTGAACCACTTGATCTTGCTCTCCCCATACGAGAAAAAAACTCGTATCAAAAATAGGGCTTTCCACGATTTTCTCCACGTAATTAATAGGTGAGACCTCTCGATATACTTCAGGTGCATCTTTCAAGTTTTGCCCCACTAATCGTTTTATGATGGTTTCCTCTCTGCTAGAACGAAGATCTAGCATATCGTATAAACCATAAACTCCTACGACGGCACGAATCTTATAACTGGAAACGTGGGAATGAAAAGCCAGTAAACTAGCAAGGGTAGCTCCAGCTGAGTCTCCTACAACTCCAATTCTTAGCGGTTCAATATTCCATTCATGAGACTTACTGACTATCCAGTTTATAGCTTGTCGGACATCAGATAAAACGTCTGGCCATATTGGATTCGATGGTGTTGCAAGTCGGTAGTTAATAGCTACCGCGACCATACCTTCCCTCGCTAAATAATGTCCCCATTCCCTATACATTTCCTTGGAACCGGATTGAAAAGCTCCACCATGAATAAGAAGAATAGCAGGGAAATTCTCACCCTCTAGAGGACGATAGACATCTGCCGTTAAATATTCTTTATCCGTTTGCCCAAAAACTAAGTTTCGTAGAACTTGAATATCTCGTTTCATTAGGTCCTCCATTCTCTCTAGCCAACATGAATACTATTATAAATATTTGGACAAATAAAACGAAATTCCTTTATTGGTTTACTCTGTGTAACTTTTCGCTTGATTCATCGTATAAATTGATATGAAAACAACTACCTTTACAAGACGAAAGCTAATAACTAAAGGTTTTAAGTTCTTTGCCGGTTTATTAGGATTAATTAGTATTCCATCTGTTTACACGGTCTGGGGTGAACGATTCTGGTTTAAAGTTAATGAAGTAACTCTCACATTTCCTGATCTTCCGAAGCCTATAGATGGTTTAAGGATTGTTCATTTTAGTGATCTCCATGTAGACCATTTCTTTTCTTCCTCGCATATTGAAGCTCTGGTTGAACTGATTCAACAACAGAAAGCAGACCTCATCTGTTTTACAGGTGACCTTATGGATGAGGATGGAAGTAATTTGCTTCCAAGCGTTGCGGCGCTAGCTGACCTCGAAGCACCACTAGGGAAGTTTGCCGTTGTCGGTAACCATGATTATAGAACCGATATAAGCGAAGTAATGAAAGCTTTGGAACATACCCATTTCCAAGTCCTAATGAATCAGCATCATCTTTTTGAAGTTCATGGACAGAAGTTTGCTCTCGCAGGGGTGGATGACGCCCTAAGAGGACGACCAGACCTCGCACAAGCTCTAGATGGTCTTGATTCTAATGTGTTTACGATCTTACTTTCCCATGTTCCTGACTATGCTTTAATAACAAAGGAGTACCCAGTTCACTTGCAGCTTTCGGGGCATAGTCATGGGGGACAGATACGACTTCCTTTTATCGGGCCGGTCCTTACACCAAGAGGAGCCAAATACTTTGTAGATGGTCATGTCCACGTACCGGAATCCCATTTACAACTGTACGTAAATCGTGGAGTAGGAACGACGATTTTGCCCGTTCGCTTTCTCTGCCGGCCAGAGGTTACCGTATTAAACCTAAGAAGAGGGGAAACCGCTTCCGGAAGCTTCCTTGGTCGAATTTGAGCAGTTCTAGGTTGTTTCTACTGTTTTGAAATCTCAATATGTAAACCCAAATAAAGAAAGGTTTCTTCGTTGGAAGAAGCCCTTCTTTGTGTTTTCATTATTGCGACATTCTCTTAATATACATGTTCATATTATTTGAAATCTCATGGAGTAACTCAATCATCTTCGTCATTTCTTCCACCGATTGGCTCTGTTCATGGTAAGATTGGGTAATTCCTTCTAATCCATAGACCATCTCTCTCATACTAGCCTTTACATTTTCTAAATATCCACCAACTTCTACGGTAGCATTTGCTGAATCACCGGATAGTTTCCGAATTTCTTTAGCGACTACAGAAAAGGTTGCCCCATGTTGGCCCGCTCGTGCCGCCTCAATCGCTGCATTTAATCCAAGTAGATTCGTTTGTTCAGCAATGCCTTTAATAAAGGATAAAACCTTATCTGTCTGATTAGATCGCTCCATGGTTAAAGAGGAATTCTTCTGCATCGTCTCACTTGTTGCTGCATGTTCCTCAGCATGGGCAGCAATAGTATGTACTCGGTCTGTTAGTCTATCAATGATGGAATTTAACTTTTCCATGGATTCTTCAAGCAGTACTTGATCTTGGATGTTGTATCCTATACCGAAAGCCCCTACAACTTCATTGCCTACTTTGACGGGGATAGTTTTACCATAAAAAGGAACACCGTAAGCTTCAACAGGAGTTCTTCCTGCTCCTGGAATGCCCTTCAGGGCATTCTGGAAGTTCACATCATGGGGAGGAATGGGATCACCTGCCTTCACACCAAGATCAATCGCAGTGCTTGGGATGTAACAAAGAAAGCGCTCTCGATCTACAATACCAATCATGACGTCATCCTTCATGGTACCTAGTAAAAATGGAGTAGAGTCAACTAGCGACTTAAGAATCTGGTGCATAAATTGTTTCTCCTTCACTTCAGTAATTTAGATAATTATACTACTTTAGTACTATTCTAAAAAGTATAAAAGTTTTAATTAAAGTAAAAATCACTCAACTCCAAAAAATTCCTTTAAATATACACAAAAGTATGATAAAAATATTATATACGAAGTATATGCTTCGTAAATTAAACCAAATGGAAGTGTAAACTTCACTTTGAGGTGCTGACATGAATAGCTTAGAGAACTTAATAAAGGAAAAGTATAGCAAGTTATCTCCAGGACAAAAGAGAGTCGCTGAATACTTAATCCAGAATAGGGATGAGTTTGCGTTTAACACCGCCTCACAGATTGGCCGCAAGGTTGATGTTAGTGAAACCACGGTTATTCGTTTTTCCTATGCTATAGGATTTAACGGATTTAGTGAGATGCAATCTCATATCCAACAATGGGTACTTAGTCATAGCCAAGGAGCGCAGCCTCCAACGGAGATTTCTAATGCGGAGCAGGGAACGAGTGAGATTTCAACTCTATTTGCCCGCACAATGGAGAAGGAAGTTGTTTCTATGCGACAGACCTTGAAGCAACTAAACCAAGAAGAGGTGTGGAAGGTAATAGGTAAACTAATAGAAGCTGACCGTGTGTTAGTTGTGGGTATGCGGGCTTCCTTTGCTGCAGCTTATTGGTTTTCTCTTCAACTTCATACTTTGAGGGATCAAGTCTACCTGAGTCCAACTGCAGGAAACGTGTATGAACAACTGAGTGACTTAACGGAGCATTCAGCTGTCGTTATCCTTTCGTTTCCACGCTATTTGAAGGAAACCCTTCATTTAGCTGAAAGCGTGAAGTCTCAAGGGATCCCGATCATCTGTTTAACGGATCGTTTGTTGTCTCCAGTAGGTCGAATAGCCGATTTTACTCTTACAACAGAAGAAAATGTAGAATCCGATTCACCTTCTATCCATCCAGTCATCAGTGTAATCGATATGATTATCTCAGGTATAGCAATGAAGGACCAAGAACGGGTTCAAATGCGTCAGCAGAAATTAGAAGAAGTCTATTCCACCCATGGTGTATTTATCGAGTAAGCAAGGCAAGGAAGGAGAGTTTTTAGTGAGTAAAGATAACTTACAAGAGTTAATCATCCGAACGGTTAGCTCAACCGAAGAATTAACCTTAGTTAGAGATTTAGAAAAGATGGTGTGGGCAAGTGATGATCCTGTGCCGGTTCATCAAACCCTAACCGTCGTAAAGAACGGCGGGATGGTCATAGGAGCTTTTCTTAATAATCAACTGATAGGATTCCAATATAGCTTTCCAGGGTTTGATGGAAGAAAAGTGTATCTTTGTTCTCATAGCATGGGGATCCATCCAGATTATAGGAAGTTAGGCATAGGTGAAAAATTGAAGCTAAAACAGCGGGAAGAGGCTCGCAGATTAGGGTATAAATTAATCACTTGGACTTACGATCCTCTAGAAACAGTAAATGGTTATCTAAACTTGACCAAGCTAGGAGCCTTCTGCAGAACTTATGTGGAGAATTGTTACGGAGACATGCCCGACATCTTAAATGCAGGACTACCTTCAGACCGATTCTTGGTAGAATGGAACCCTGAACAGGAACGATCTGAGAGAGCGCTTATGGAGATGGGACAGAATGATCCTGTTACGATTCAGGTTGATACGGAATCCTATGTTTTTCCTGTCCCTAAGAATCTCATATTAAACGAGAATTTCTCCTCTTTCATTTGGGTACCTGTTCCTAGTGCATTCCAAAAGATTAAATTGCAGGACATGAAGTTGGCACTGGATTGGAGATTAAAAACAAGAGAAGTTTTTACTTTTTACCTCAACCGAGGATGGGTAGTCACACAATTAACCAAGGGTAATGGACCAGACATCTACTATTATGGGTTAAAAAGAGTTTATAACTAAGGGGGACTGGAATTGGAAATTCAACGAATTGTTTTGCGACATATGAAGATGCAGCTTTTACATCCTTTTACAACGAGTGTGGGAACGGAATATGACAAGGATTTTATCTTAGTCGAGGTGAGAGATAAGGATGGGATCTCTGGCTGGGCTGAGTCCGTGGCGGCAGGAGACCCCTTCTATAAAGAAGAAACGGTAAAAACAAACTGGCACATCATGAGTGATTTTTTAATTCCTATGTTACAAAAGAGTCCTATTTCACATCCCGATGATGTCTCTAAGTGTTTTTCTCCTATACGTGGGAACTTCATGGCTAAGTCAGCCATTGAAGGAGCTATATGGGATCTGTATGCGAAGAAACAAGGGATATCGCTGGCAACCGCACTAGGTGGAATGAGAAAGAAGATTGATGTTGGAATAAGCATTGGAATTCAAGACCACGTCGAGCAAGTATTAGACATTATTGATGAATATGTTGGTAAAGGCTATAAACGAATGAAAGTGAAGATTCAACCGGGTTGGGATATAAATGTCCTAAAACAAATTCGTAAGAAGTACCCAGACGTCCCTCTCATGGCTGATGCAAACTGTGCGTATTCACTAAAGGACATTGATACTTTAAAAGCCATGGATGACTTTAATTTGACCATGATTGAACAACCACTTGGTTTTGACGACATTGTCGACCACGCACAACTTCAAGCTCAAATGAAAACTCCCATATGTTTAGATGAGAGTATTCATTCGGCAGAAGACGTACGTAAAGCTCTCTACTTAGGAAGTTGTAAGGTGATTAACATAAAGATTGGACGCGTCGGTGGCTTGACCGAATCAAAGAAAATCCACGATTTGTGTGAAGAAAACAATATTCCTGTTTGGTGTGGAGGTATGCTTGAAGCAGGCATTGGCAGAGCACACAATGTAGCTCTTACCAGTTTATCCAACTTTACACTCCCGGGAGATACAGCAGCATCCTCGAGATATTGGAAGGAAGACATCATTGATCCAGAAGTTACAGTGGAAGATGGTATGATTTCCGTTCCTGATAAACCCGGAATTGGGTACGAACCGAATAGAGATCGAATTGAAAAATACATATTGTATAGTCATACTTTTCATTTTTAGTCAAACAAATCTAAGTTCCATTAAATAAGGGGAGATCCATAACATGAAAATCAACAATTTCGTACTTAGAAAGATGAAGCTAGAATTAAAGGCCCCTTTCCAAACCAGCTTTGGAACACAAACAGATCGTGAATTCATCCTGGTAGAAGCACATAGTGGTGATGAGGTAGGATATGGGGAATGCGTCGCCATGAGTCAACCAATCTATAATGAAGAAACAGTTAAAACAGCGTGGCATGTAATGGAGGATTTTTTGATTCCGATGCTTTATGCTAAAGGATCTATCGAGCACCCGGATCAAGTAAGTGAAATCTTCGCTCCTATCAGAAGAAATAATATGGCTAAAGCTGCTATTGAAGGAGCCGTATGGGATCTCTATGCTAAGCAAAATAACGTCCCTCTAGCAAAAGCATTAGGTGGATCAAAAACCGAGATTGGTGTGGGCGTAAGTATTGGCATACAAGAAAGTGTAGAGGATCTTCTAGCCGTCGTTGAAGGTTTTCTCAATGAAGGGTATCAACGGATGAAAATAAAAATTCAACCAGGTAAAGATGTGGAAATGATTCGAGCAGTGAGAGAAAAATTTCCGAATGTGCCCGTAATGGCTGATGCCAATTCCGCGTATACCCTTGACGATGTTGAAGTATTTAGAGCTCTTGATGATTATAATCTCATGATGATCGAGCAACCATTAGCGCATGATGATATTATTGATCACGCAAAGCTTCAGGCACAGATCAAGACCCCGATTTGTCTAGACGAGAGCATCCATTCGTTGGAAGATACCAAGAAAGCTATAGAACTTGGAAGCTGCAAAATTATCAACATCAAAATTGGACGCGTGGGTGGATTGACCGAATCTAAAAGAATTCATGATTATTGCCTAAGTAAAGACATACCGTTGTGGTGTGGAGGAATGCTAGAGTCCGGAATTGGTAGAGCCCACAATATTGCGATTACAAGTCTAGCTAATTTCGTCATGCCAGGGGATACTTCAGGATCCTCAAGATATTGGCATGAAGATATCATTTCTCCAGAAGTAGTGGTTACTTCAAAGGGAACAATTGACGTACCATCCAGCCCAGGAATTGGATACCAGCCCGTACCCGCGCTAATGGATAAATACACCTTAGAATGGAAAGGAATTATTAGACCCTAATAGGAATACCAAGAAAGGAGGATCCCGTGAATGAAAGAAACATTGCAAGAACTAAGACCATTTGTACTTGAAATCTTTGAATATCTCCATGGAAACCCGGAAGTAAGCTGGAGGGAATACAATACAACGAAATATATCTCTAGTAAGTTAAAAGAAATAGGTTGTAGTGTAACCACTTTTGATGATTGCACTGGCGTAATCGGTGAGATAGGATCAGGCCCTCTGACAGTTGCGTTACGTGCTGATCTTGATGCCTTATGGCAAGAGGTAAATGGGGAGTTTCGAGCAAACCATTCCTGTGGACATGACGCTCATATGACACTGGTTTTAGGTGCTTTAATGCTGATAAAAGAAATTGGCTATGAGCCGAAAGGTAAGCTGAAGTTGATTTTCCAGCCGGCAGAAGAGAAAGGGACAGGCGCATTAAAGTTAGTTGAAAAGGGAGTTATAGATGATGTCGATTATTTATATGGCGTTCATCTTAGACCCTTCCAGGAAGTTGAGAATGGTAAAGCTGCTCCAGCTATCATCAATGGGGCAGGTCAGTTCATAAAGGGGGAAATTCGCGGGGCAGATGCGCATGGAGCAAGACCTCACTTAAATGTTAATGCTATTGAAGTTGGCGCTGCCATCGTTCATGAGCTCAACCGAATTCACCTCAACCCGATGGTACCTTATTCAGCTAAGATGACTAGGTTTGTAGCGGGTGGCGATAACAGTAATACCATTCCAGGAAATGCGAAATTCTCTATTGATCTAAGGGCTCAATCAAATAAGGTGATGGAGGAGCTTGTAGCTAGAGTAGAGCACATGATCTTCGCTTTAGGGAAGCTATATGATACTGAAATTCACATTTCTTATGAATCTAAAGTGGGGGCAGCTGAAGTAGATGAACAAGCTAAAAGAATAATGGCGGACGCAATTACTTCGGTTCTTGGCTCTGAAAATCTTGTAAATCCTGTAATTACACCTGGGGGTGAAGATTTCCATTACTATACAATTAAACGCCCACATGTCAAGGCTACGATGTTAGGCTTAGGCTGTGATTTAAGACCAGGGCTTCACCACCCGCATATGACGTTTAATAGGGAAGCCCTTTTAAATGGTATTGAAATCTTGGCTAAAACGGTTATGTTGACATTCGAAGAAATATAAATTATTAGCGTCCAAGGTGTCTGCAAGAAGTAGAAGCTCGAAAAAAAGAATACTTACAACCATTGACAGGGTGTCCAAGAGATGATTACTTTTTGGACACACTGTTATTTAATAATGGTATAGTAATAGTTACATACATAAGGTAACTTAGGGAAGGATGGGGAAGATGTCACTAACAAATAAAGTAGTTATTATTACAGGAGCAAGCAGCGGAATTGGTGAAGCAACAGCTTACGAGCTGGCCAAATATGGAGCAAAAGTCGTATTGGCAGCACGTAGAGAAGATCGATTAATCCAAATAAAACAAAACATAGAGAAGCTTGGTGGAACAGCTATCTACCAAGTTACAGATGTCACCAAGAGAACAGACATGGAGAAGGTAGCACAAACTGCCATACAGCAATATGGGAATATTGATGCGCTTATAAACAATGCAGGAGTCATGCCTCTCTCATTTATGAATAAGCTGAAAGTGGATGAGTGGGATCGGATGATTGACGTAAATATTAAAGGAGTTCTCTATGGAATTGCCGCTGTACTTCCTCATATGGAGGAAAGAAAACAAGGTCATATTGTAAGTATTTCATCTGTTGCAGGACATGAAGTGCATGTTGGTGGTGCAGTTTATTCAGGTACGAAGTATGCTGTTAGAGCCATTACCGAGGGGCTTCGTAAGGAACAAGCCCATAACAACATACGAACGACGATCATCTCCCCAGGGGCCGTTGTGACAGAATTAACTGAGACCATTACGGATATCAAAATAAAAGAGTTACTAAGGAAACGATTTGAAGATACTCAATCCATGGAAGGCGAGGATATTGCTCGAGCAATTCGCTATTGCTTAGAACAACCTGATCATGTTTCGGTGAATGAAATTATCGTGCGTCCTACACAACAGAAGTAATGAATAAACAAAAAATTAAAGAATAAGAGTATATTAATCACGATACCGGAAAAGCTAAGTAAGCAAGATAAAATTTAGATTCATGTAGTTGTTACATGTAGGAGGCACACGTAAATGGAACAAGGTAAAGTAAAATGGTTTAACAGTGAAAAAGGTTTTGGTTTTATTGAGCGTGAAGGTGGAGAAGATGTATTCGTGCACTTCTCAGCGATTCAAGGAGACGGTTATAGATCATTAGATGAAGGACAAGCGGTAACATTCGACATCGAACAAGGTCAGCGTGGACCACAGGCTACAAACGTTCGTAAAGTATAATGGAGTAATAAATAAAACAGACGCCTTTTGGTGTCTGTTTTTTGATTTTTCATTGCTTAGTGTGAAAAAAATCACTTTAAATTTTGGAAGAGATAGGTATAATGGACGGTATTAAAAAAGACGATGGGTGAAACTATGTATGAAAATCGTAATAACCTCTCTGACCTAACATTTAACAATCGTGAAAGCTCAAAAGTGCTTTGGGATATGAAGTATGCATTGGATGCATCTGCTATCGTAGCTATTACAGATAGAAAAGGAATTATTACTTATGTAAATGAGAAGTTTTGTATTTTATCCCAATATACCTCAGATGAGCTAATAGGACGAACACATGCTGTAGTCAATTCTGGATATCATCCCAGAACGTTTTTTTCTGATATGTGGAGGAGCATCTCAAAAGGTGAGATATGGGAAGGTGATATTCAAAATAAAGCAAAAGATGGGAGTTTATATTGGGTTTCTACGGTTATAGTACCTCTGCTAGGCGAAGACAAGATCCCTTATCAATATATTTCCTTTCGTAGGGATATTACAGAAAAAAAAAATTTAGAAATCACGTTACAGCTCGCCTACAAAGTTTACCAGAATATGGATCAAGGGATCATTATCACTGACCCAACGGGCACTATTCTTAATGTCAATAAAGCATACTGCACAATTACAGGTTATTCACCAAAAGAGTTGCTTGGCCAAAATCCCAAAATTTTAAAATCTGACTTGCATGATCAGTCTTTTTACTATGAAGTGTGGAAGAACTTAAAAGAAAAAGGAAGATGGACAGGGGAGATCTGGAATCGCCATAAGAACGGTCATTTATATCTCCAAAAATTATCCCTTACTGCAATAAGAGACGAGAGGGATCACATTATTCACTACTTAGGAGTCTCAACCGATATCTCTGAGAAGGAAAAACTGCGAAAAGACATTATTGCAACAGGCAAACTCCAAAGAACACTACTCCCACCTCCCATTGATAACCAGTGGATTCTCGTAGACTCGGTCTATGCACCTGCTAATTACGTAAGTGGAGATTTTTATGACTATTACTGGGATGAAGAACAAGGCGTACTCTCAGGATATCTAATGGATATTATGGGGCATGGGCTAACAGCAGCCCTTCAAAATTCCGTTCTAAGGGTCCTGTTTAGACAAACTCTAAACCATACGAAGAATCTAGTCGAAGTATTATCAGTCATTAATAAGGACTCTATGAATTACTTTCTTGAGGGTACCTTTGCAGCAGCATTGACCTTTCGATTAGATGTTAAGAGGAGAACGTTTACTTTTGCTTGCGCAGGACTGAATAAATTCCTCAGGCTGAATACAAAAGGTGAAATCATTGTTGAGAAACAAGGTGGACCATACTTGGGAATTCTTGAGGATGTCATCTTTGAAGAGCGGACTATTGTCATTAATCCTGGAGAAGCATTCTATTTATTAACAGATGGATTTATGGATCTCTTTGAAATAGATCTACCCTCTTTCTCCTCAGAGGTTTTCAAGGAGAATATGGAGATGCTAAGAAACATAGGAACTCAAGGCCTAAATGATGACGCAACGGCTATTGGGATTATGAGTTACCCATATGGAGAAATGATGACATGATAGATATGAAGACAACCTTTGAAACCTATGAAGAATATCGTCAGGTCCGAAGTGAGATCCAGAAAGAAATCCAATCCATTCTTGGAGACAATCAAGCGTTTATGATGGAAGTTGCTATTAATGAAGGGCTGACAAACGCTCTTCGAAGTACGAGAGGCAAGGGTCCAATCACACTTTGTGTACGAGTCACACAAGGAAAGCGCCTAATTATTCGAATTCGAGATTCGGGTCCAGGGTTTAATGCCAAAGAAATGTTAACCAAGATTTCAAGTCCATCTGATGATCTATTTCAGGAAAAGTTAGAGGATGATTCAGGAAGAGGATTAGTATTAATGAAACATGCATCTGACAAAATGATCTACAATCGGACAGGAAATGAACTACTTTTAATGAAATATTTATAAAAACAGTACAAGGGAAGTTCACAATATTGACATCAAAAATTGGCAACATATGTGATATTTTATACACCCTTCTTTTTTCTTCTTTGCTAAACTGAATGTAACAAGAAGAAGTTAAATTAAGGGGGATAAAATCATGTTTTCACTTTATTCTAAAATCGTAGTAGCATATGACCATTCCGAATTAGGAAAAAAAGCCTTATCAACAGCGATGTTAATGGCCTCTCAGGATGAGCGTATTGACCTTGATGTCCTTACAGTCGTAAGCATTCCTACTTCTGCTTTCTACACAGCATCTGCATATAGTGTAGACCCAATTCGTGAGGCTCACCTTGCAGTGGCGAAAGAGGCCCTAGAAGAAGTAACAGAAAAACTCAAAACCATTCCTAATAAAACGAGAACATTCGTTATGGAAGGGAATCCTGCTCAAGCCATCTTAGATTTCTCCAAGGAAAATAACGCTAGTTTAATTGTCATGGGAAGTCGTGGTTTAAGTGGGGTTAAGGAGTTGTTCTTAGGCAGTGTGAGTCATTATGTTGTACAACAATCCACTTGTCCAGTATATATTGTTAAATAGTTCTGTTGTTCATTACGTTCGCCGACATCTATAACGATGTCGGTTTGTTTTTTTTTTGATCCAATCTACAACAGTTTAAACAGTGTTTTTCTTCCTTTATCTGTTATAGTGAAAACAATAGTTACATTCAGTATGGATACATTTAATCAATTTTAACCCTTCTCATTTAAACTTTTAATATTGACGGGACAAACATATAGGAGAACGCTAACGAAGTTGAATATATTATAGGATTAATGAGCAAGGAGGTTTTTCATGTTTACTATTCCGGGAGCGAGAAGAGTTGCGGATAAGTGGAGCAAAACAAATGCCCTATTAAGTGACGGAAGAGTTACCAAATATATTCCGGAGACCAAGAAATACAATAAATCTTGTTTACAAGAGATGTTGACTAAGTATCGTAGGGTTGTATTAAAACCAAGTATAGGTACTGGCGGGAATGGCTTGATTCAAGTCTTAAGGGACGGTAAACAGTTTCGATACTTTTACCAGCAAAAAATAATAAACTTCTCGAAGTTTAACTCTTTAATATTAGAGATTGATAAAGTTAGAAAGGGACGAATCTATATAGTGCAACGTGGGATCGAGCTTGCGACAATATACGGTAGACCGATAGATTATCGTGTAAAGATTCAAAAACCAGAACAAGCGTGGATCATCACGGGCATGGTTGGACGATTAGCACCTAAAGGTTCTTTTGTTACAAATCTATGTCGAGGTGGTGACCAGCTAACATTACGCGATGGTATACTGCGCTCATTCACAAAAGTAGACTTTAAGAAGAAAAGGTTGGAGTTGAGAAAAATAACAAAATTATGTACGACTATACTTGAAAAAAAATATCCAGGGGTTCGTCAACTTGGATTTGATTTTGGAATAGATAAAAGTAAAGACATCTGGATCTTTGAGGTGAATACGAAGCCTCACTAGTTATACCGTGTAAGTCATCCATTTAAATATGGACGTTCCGTAAACAGTCTGATATGATGATTCCTATATTCAAATAATGAAGGAATAGGTGTCTAGTAAAAGATAATTACATTTTACAGACTTAATAGAGAAGATCGGTGAAATTCCGACGCGGTCCCGCCACTGTAATTGGGAGCAAGCCTACGATATGCCACTGTTTTAAGTAAACGGGAAGGTGTAGGGGAGCAATGACCAAGAGCCAGGAGAACTGCCTATTTTATATTCATACAGACCTACGAGGAATGGGGATGTGATCATAGGTTGATATGAATCAGTCTGTTTTCATTTTCCTTTCGAAAAGTACTTCCTCTTCTGCAGGAAGTACTTTTTCTGTTCATCCCGTCTTTTTATCAGTGATTGAAGTGTATAAAAGGAGGAAAATATGTTACGTTGGACAACAAGATTATGGCCACTCCTTACTGTGGTTTGCCTATCGTTGGGCTTAGCAGGATGCCAGTCATCCACTGAAAGTATAAGCACAACAAACCGTCTTTCTCAAGAAGCAGACCAGCAACAGAATGAAAAACTGGAAGAAGAATCGAAGTCAGCTGAACTACCTGTTCAGGCAACTGACGAAACAGTAGTACGTAATGAGAATACAGATACACCGAAGGAGACAACCACCGCTCAAGCACCCAAACCATCAACAGATCCAAAACCAAACACTGAAAAGATTCCTACAAGTACAAACCCATCGGCCCCTATGACCTCTGAGCAAGTTGTGGATTCCAAGAAGCAAATGGTGATGATCTCCATTAAGGGGGATGAAGAAGTAGGGATCATATTAGCCGCCACAGAGGTTACGTTTGAGAGCGGAGAGAGTGTTCTAGATATCTTAAAGAAGGTTACAAAAGAGAAGAAAATACAAATGGAGTACAGAGGTACGGGGCCCATTGCTTATGTTGAAGGAATTGATAACCTCTACGAATTTGATCGAGGTCCAAAAAGTGGCTGGATGTACCGGGTGAACGGGTCGTTTGGGAAAAAGAGTGCTGGTGATGTCCAAATTAAGCCAAATGATCAGATCGAATGGATCTACACCCTCGACTTAGGTAAGGATGTGCAGGAATAGCAGGATGGACCGAGGATTCCATCGTTATCACCCCGCTACCTGTATGATCTATTATATTGGCTACTTCATCCTATGTATGCTTTTACACCATCCCTTATTTTTGATAGCTTCTCTTATTGGCATTATCATTTTTAATCAATTGCAAGATGGTGGCAGGCAGTTGAGATCTTACTTTGTTATGTATCTTGTACTTGCATTATCTATTTTAGTGTTGAATCCCCTATTTACTCGTAGAGGAAGAGAAATTCTATTTTATCTGTGGGACCAACCAGTAACCCTTGAAGCAATCACTTCTGGATGGAACATGGCTCTATCGATGCTTTGTATTTTATTTGGATTTGTATCGTTTAACCTTACTATAACTTCGGGAAAATTCTTATATATCTATGCGAGATTCTTGCCTAAGTCAGCATTGGTTTTAATGTTAGCCGTTCGCTTTGTCCCGTTATTAAAAAGAAGGCTATATGAAATATCAACAGTACAACGCACCAAAGGGGTAGACGTCTCAACTGGTCGATATTGGAAACGAGCAAAAGATGGGATGCTTCTCCTACAGACCCTTTTGACTTGGTGTTTAGAGGAAGCACTGCAAACCGCTGATTCTATGCAATCCAGGGGTTATGGATTGGTGCGCCAAAGAACTTCTTATCAGCGATATTTGATGAGAAAAGAAGACTATCTTCTAATTCTGCAATTATCGGTACTGTTCATTCTATGTGCCGTGGGGTGGAGCTTGGGGTATGGTAAGTTACAGATCTATCCTGTTCTAGAATCTATTGCTTTTTCATCAACTGAGTGGTGGTTCTTTCTTGCCTGGATCATTTATATTGTTACACCAATCCTCATCGAAGGGAGAGACGAATGGAGATGGGGCTCGTTATCGAAGTAAAGGATTTATCATTTCAATATCCTGATCAAGCTGTAATGGCGCTCTCTCAAATTGATTTGAAAATAAATGACGGGGAGTTTGTGGTAATCTGTGGCCCTTCTGGTTGTGGCAAGTCCACCCTTCTTCGCTTATTAAAGCAGGAGACCCAACCTTATGGGTCTATTAAGGGTGAAATACGATATAACAATGTATTGCTTCATCAGGTTAGTGCACTGGATGCAGTACAACAAGTTGCACTGGTCTGGCAAGATCCAGAAAACCAAATTGTCATGGAACAGGTGCAAGAAGAACTGGTTTTCGCTTTGGAAAATTTAGGTTATCCTTCGGAGGTTATTCGAAAGAGGTTAGCCGAAATGGTCCAATTCTTTGGTCTTGAGGCCTTGTTATCCCAAAGGACAGATGAGCTTTCAGGAGGACAAAAGCAGTTGCTAAACTTGGCTTCGGTTTTGCTCCTCCAGCCCAAGGTTTTGTTGCTAGATGAGCCAACTGCACAGCTAGACCCTGTATCAGGTAGAGAATTTATTCAGATTTTAAAGAGGATCAACGAAGAGTTTGGAATGACGATTGTGTTAGTAGAGCATCGTTTAGATGAGGTTTTTTCCGTAGCGGACCGCGTCATTATGATGGACGCTGCAGAGATACATTATGAAGGCAGACCTGAAAACGTAATATACAAAGTTTGGAAGTTGAGAGATAAGCGATTTCTTCCCTATATTCCCTCTATTGCACGTATTTATTTGCATTTCACTGAGGAATATCTAGCGGATGAGATCCCCTTCAGTGTGAAAGATGGTAGAAGATGGTTGTCAAAGCAAGGAGTAAGGGCAATGGGGCATGGTGATAAACCAGAACAATTGAGGAAACATCCTATTATCCACATCCAATCTGCTGATTTTCGGTACGCCAAGGAAAGTCCATTGATCCTTAAGGATTTAGACATGCAAGTTTATTCCGGAGATTTCCTAGCTATAGTAGGGGGCAATGGAACAGGAAAATCCACATTGCTCAAACTCTTAGGTGGTCTATTAACCCCTCAAACAGGCCGAGTTTTAGTGAATGGTAATAACGTAAAAAAGTGGAAGAAAGAAGAGTTATATCGCAAGGTAGGGTATTTGCCGCAAAATCCTCTTGTGTACTTTAGCTACGATACGGTCAAACAAGAACTTGAATTTGCTGCTAACCGCTTTTCAAATCAAGACAAATTGGACCAAATGATTAAACAATTAGAGCTTACGCACTTACTGCATCGTCATCCACATGATTGCAGCGGTGGAGAAAGGCAAAAAGTAGTATTAGCTTGTATTTTGCTAGGGAACCCAGAAGTACTCTTGCTTGATGAGCCTACCAAGGGTATGGATCCTGTATTACAAAAAACCTTTGCAAATATGATAGAAGACCTTCACAAACAAGGAGTGACCATCGTGATGGTCACTCATCATGTGGAGTTTGCAGCTAGATACGTAAGTCGATGTGCAATGTTGTTTGATGGGAAGATTACAACAGAAGGCCCTCCTTCTACTTTTTTCTCCAATAACTTTTTCTACACGACAAACGTGAATCGAATGAGTAGGGAATGGTTTCCTAACTCTCTTACGGATGAGGAGGTCATAAAACTTTGGCCCGTACTCGGTTAATCATATTTGCTGTCTTATTTATTGATCTCTTATTACTCGGCTTAGGCTCTTTCTATTTCCAAGATCAATATTTGATCTTAAGTTTCGTTTTCGTCATTTCTGCCTTGGTTCCCTTTCTAGTAAGATTTGAGGCACGAAAAATGGAGGGAAGGGAAGTGGTGTTAATCGCCATACTTGCTGCCATTGCTGCTGTAAGTCGGATTCCCTTTGCACCAATTCCAAGTGTTCAACCGACTTCTTTTATTATCATGATGACGGCTTATGTCTTCGGAGCAGAGACGGGATTCATGGTGGGAGCTCTTGCTGCTTTAGTTTCTAATATGTTTCTTGGTCAAGGCCCGTGGACACCTTGGCAAATGCTAGCTTGGGGGATGATCGGATTTAGCACAGGGATGTTAAAAGACACTTGGTTAATGAAAAAAATGATTGGCAAGATTCTATTTGGTTTTTTATGGGGATTTTTATTTGGTTGGATGATGAATGTCACGTTTATTTTTTCTTTTCTCGATGACTTTTCGTGGTCAATCCTGCTAACCACCTATATGGCAAGCGTTTTATTTGACTTCATGCATGCTATATCTAATGTTGTCTTTCTTTTACTATTTTCAACTGCTTGGATTAAGATACTAGAACGATTTAAACGGAAATATGGTTTATTAAGTATGAGATAGTGTTCACCACCTCTATCCCCTATTAGTGAAGAGGTGGTTTTTTTAATCCTTGCTCCAATGAACTACAAACTGCCCATAGCTAACTCTTTTGGCTGTTAAGACGATTTTGTAGGTTCCATCCTCTGGCGCTATCAACTTGAAAGTGTTGTCTCCTAATTCCTCCATCCCTACTGGCTTGCCTGAAGGACCTTCAACGTAATGACCTGTACTTCCATCTTGCCAGTAGTTCCACTTTATTTTGAATGTGATTTGTTCTCCTTTATCTGCGATAATAGGAATGACATGTTCTCCGTGAAAATAATCAAAGGAGGCTTCATAATAGTTATCAGTTTGGTGTTCGCGCCAACCGTCCACCTTATCAAACTCCCATCTAAAAACAAAGATTTGCATCATTATAATTAAGAATAAGGGACCCAGGACGGCCAGGTATCTGTTTACTTTAACATTACGAAAAAAGAGAGTACATAAGTAGAAACTTAACGCAATTCCAGCTCCAATTGCCATAAATCCAAGGTACGCTCCCATTTCTTGCATACGGATGACAAACTGAAATAAGGGAATAAAAAATAGGGCGCCTGTAAGACTATAAAGAAAAGCAATAAGTACTTTATTTTTCAATCGATAACGGTTTGATACCCAGTCCAATGCGTAAGAGGAACATATTCCATAAACATACGTAATGGGCGACGCCCAGATTAGCATGACCAATATATCGTGTGGGTTCCAATATCCAAATAGTAAAAAAAACAAAACTAAGGGCATAGTTGCAGATACCCATTTATTCAAAAAGTTAGGATTCAAGGGTGACCTCCATGTCTGAATTTATTTGAATTATATATATTTGACGTTCAATATACAGACAAAATTACAAGTGAACGCAACCATTAGAATTGAGTTTCGTATAAAGTATTAAAAGTCAAACGTAGAATAATTAACTATAGAGAGTAGGTCGTTTCATTGTTTTTATCGGAATTGCAACATGAGGAAAAAATAGCTTTCATAGAATTGGCTCACCGAGTGGCTTCTGTAGATGGTTGTTTAACCCCCGCCAAGGAGATCATTCTTGAAGAATATGCCACTGAAATGAATATAGAAGATTATCAATTACAGCACCTATTAATGGAAGAGGCCTTAGCGTATTTTGGTTGCGAAAGATCAAAGCATATTGCTCTTACGGAACTTTTACGTTTAATTTTTGCTGATGGGGTATATCGTACTGGAGAACGTAACTCCGTAGAATTAATTAAAAAATACTTTGATATGGATGCTAATGAGTATAATAGTTTTAGAGATTGGATCGCAAAAATTAAAGAGCTTCAAAACACGAACGATTAAACTTACTAACATACTTTCCTTAATCTCTCTTTATTCAAATCTAAGATGCTTTAGCCTAGATCCATTCCAACCTTATACAAGTGTACTATGACCTCGTACACGATCTATGCTATAGTGAGAAAAAATTAGATATCAGCTAAAGAGGAGACAGGAATGAAACGGCAGACCCTAGTTTTTTTGGTGCTGGCTAACTTGTTTTGGGCAGGAAATTATGTGTTAGGGAAGTACGTCGTAGCAGAAGTTTCTCCCATTCAAATTACTTTCGTGCGCTGGTTAATGGCCTTATGTTTTTTATACCCTATGGCGCAGTTTATCGAGAGACCTAATTGGAGAAGTATCTGGACACATTGGAAGATTCTTGGAGCTATGAGTATTCTTGGAGTGATTGGTTATAATATGCTCCTTTATCAAGCGCTTCGATACACAAGTCCCTTGAATGCTTCTCTTGTGAATGCTCTAAATCCCGCTGTCATTGTTATTTTTTCAGTCCTATTACTAAAAGAAAAACTAAGTAAATTAAACTTATTGGGATTTGTGATTTCCTTATTCGGCGTACTCTTGATTCTAACTCAAGGTAAGCTGTTTGAACTCTTTCATATTGAGTATAATGCAGGGGACTTGCTTATGGTAGCCGCCATATTAGTCTGGACCTTTTACTCCATTATAGGAAGAAAGATTAGTAACATACCTCCTATCTCAGCTACTGTTATAACAGTTTGTATTGGACTTCTTCTAACTCTTCCTTTTGCCTTGTATGCATGGAGTCCTGTCGCAGAGTGGAATGATGCAGCAAAGTGGGGCATTGTTTATATGGGACTATTTCCTACTGTTGGATCATTTTTGCTTTGGAATTTAGCCGTGCGAGATATTGGTCCAAGTCGAAGTGGGATCTTTCTCAATTTGATCACTGTTTTTACTGCTATATTCAGTGTCATCTTAGGCGAAAAAATTAGCATCATCCAAATTGTTGGCGGATTATCTGTATTTGTAGGTGTTTATCTCACAAGTAAACAAACGAAGGTAAGTCGTGTTAAAGAGACGAGCCAGGCAGAAGCTATATAATAAGTGACTATGCGATTCCTCTACTGGACTATTATAGACCAGAAAAAGGAATCGTTTTTGTATTTAATCATGCAAGATCTTGTTATAGCGAAATTAAATCTAGACATGAGTGCTAAACTACCTTACTTTAGATAATAGGCACAAAGTTTTAAGTACAAGGATGGAACCACTTAAATGAAAAAGATACGTGTAAGTGACCTAGTAACCCGATTCCAACTCGAGGTATTAGCGGGAGAAGCAGGATTAGATAGGCAATTAACGGAGGATGATATCCATCGTCCTGGCTTGGAGTTTACAGGGTTTATAGAATACTTTCCTAGTAATCGAATACAACTTCTTGGAAGACAAGAGGTGGATTATTTACATTCTTTATCGAAGAAAGAAAGAGATGAGCGAATTGGGAATGTGGTTAGACTGCATCCCCCCTGTTTTATTATTACGCGTGGACAAGATGGGTTGACATATTTTGAGAAACATTGTAAAGAGGAAGGCATTCCACTACTACGTACTAGTCAGAAAACGACGAAGTTCATATCTAAAGTGAATAACTTTTTAGAAAAGTCATTAGCTAAAGAAATAGGCGTCCATGGAGTATGTCTTAATGTCTTTGGTGTAGGCATATTACTTCGAGGTGAAAGTGGAATTGGGAAAAGTGAAGCAGCATTAGCCCTTGTAGAAAGGGGACACCGATTGGTCTCCGATGATCTGGTTATCCTAAAACAGATAGATCCTGATACCATTATCGGCACTCACAACCAAAGTAATAGCGGATTTCTGTCCCTAAGGGGAATCGGATTGGTTGACGTACCGAGAATGCATGGGTCAGGAGCGGTTCAAGAAGAAACGGAAATTAATCTTGATATTCTTCTTTCTCCTTGGAAAGAAAAACATCATTATGATGCGTTAGGGTTTGAAAAGCATACGGTGACCTATCTAGATGTGACGATTCGTCATATAGAGATTCCTGTTAGACCTGGGCGTGATGTTGCTGGCCTTATTACCACCGCGGCAAAAAATTGGAGACTTCAGCAGCAAGGGTATGATGCTCTAGCTGAGTTTGAGAGTAGACTTAACATGAGTTAATGAAAATACAATAACCTATCTAAATATTATGAGGAGGAGATATGAAATGGATAAAGTGATGTTTATTGAGATCGGGATGGGAATTGATTTACACGGACAAAATGTTACAAAGGCTGCTGTAAGAGCGGTTCAAAATGCCATCCATCATAATTCCATGCCAGGACTTCGATCCGTTCTACCGAATAACGATATCCACAACATGAAGGTAAATGTTCGACTTGCAGTTCCCACTGATAAGGATAAGGTAGACCTTAATACAGTTAAAGCGGAATTACCCTATGGTGAGGTCACCTTTGAAGTCATCGATGGGGGAATGCTGACATCAAGTGGTGTCGTTCTTGCTGACAAAGATGACATCAATGATCTGGCTTATATTGTCATTGCTTCGGTTGAAGTAGGCTATTAGTTGGATTACTTTTTTCATAACTAGTATTTCTTAGTCTAGATTTTATGACTATAATAGGAATATATAAATACCTGGATGAGAGGATCATGATGGTGATATCGGAGAGATCATTTATTCAACAGGTCATTGACGAATTCATTTTAGAACAAGAGCAAGGGACAAGTCGCGAACAACTTCAGCGAATATTAGACAAGATTTGTCTCAATGATGTTCGCAGCCTTTTTGGTGCAATCTTTGTACTCAAGGATACTGGATTAAGTTTGATGGCCCATACATCTCAATCAGTGATTAGATCCTATTCCTATGAACTAGAAAAAGGTCTTATCGAACACATCGAATCTGAGAAAAATAATAACATAAGCCTTTATAAGGATAGTCTCGTAATTCCACTGAAGAATGCAAAAGAACAAGTTGGGTTTTGTATAATTGGAGGCTCACCACAAGTATATGTTTGGCAACAAGATCACCAAGCCTCACTAGCACAACTGCAATACATTATGTCGCTTTTATTACAGAATGTACAATTGACGGAAAGAATAGAAGAGAAGGAAGTATTTCACCAACATTTTGTTCGATTGCTCGAAGGCTCGGAGAGGGCAATTACGCAATTTGATCTTTCTTTTCTCTCCACTATTCTACATGAAGTGATGAAAGTCGTCCCAGAGGCTGACTACGGAAGCATCTCTATTATAAGGGGGGATAAGTGGGAGTTTGTTGATGCGATAGGCCACAATATTGAATTGTTAAAAAGCATACCCTTGAGGTATGAATATGAGTCAATCAATTATGATCTGAATTCAGAAGATGATTCTCCCATTTATATTGTTAATAGAATCCTTGATATTCAGAATAATAGCCTAATCGTGCCCTCTGAGGTAAAAGATTCCTTTCTAGAAGCTTCAAAGCCTATTAAAGAAACGCTGATGGTCAAAATGAGTTTCGGTGGGAGATTATTAGGTCAGATTTCATTGGATATTGCAGAAGGTAGTTCAAAGGCCTTCTCAAAAGAATCTAAAGAGAAATTAGTCCCATATAAACAGTTGACTTCGATTTTTCTAATGTTTTATGAAGCTTATACTACGGGAGGAAAATATCAGGAAATTATTAACTTATCCTCTGGAATTCTAACTTCAGCGGAAAATCAGTTTGACTCAAACGCGTTCTTATCAAAGCTACTCAAAATTGCTCTTCAGGAGATACCTGAAGCAGATTGTGGAAGCATCTCCATCGTTGAGGATAATGTTTGGACTTTTGTTGATGCAATGGGTCATGATATCCATAAGTTACGAGAATTAAAATTGACTTCGGAATATATGGCGAATCGATTGACTTATCAAGACCAGGTCACAGAAGTGGAGAAGAACGTTTATATTATACAGAATACGCTTCTTAGAGGAGATGGCAACATCCCCGACGAATTAGTAGATCGCTTTACCCAAGCATCCCGTCCAATAAAGGAATCCATGCAGGTCAATATCTTCTACGCTGATCAGCTCCGAGGAATGATTAGTCTAGATATTGAAAAAGGTAATAATAAATCATTCTCAAAAAAATATGTAAAGATGCTTCAGATGATCGGTGAAATCGGTTCAATCTTCCTTGCTTACAAACAATCCTATGACATGATTGGTAAATTTGAAAAGCTAACAGGTCTTGCTACAAAACTTGTCGTGTCTGGAACGAACAATGATATGGGCTTCTTACAAGAACTATTGAAGGTTGCCTTAGAGCAAATTACGGAAGCAGATTATGGGAGTATCTCCATAGTGGATGGAGAAGATTGGAAGTTTGTTGATGCAGTGGGACATGACTTAGCAAAACTACAAGCACTTCCGTTAAAGAAAGAGTACTTAATAGATATATGCGATATTAACAATTATGAGGTGGATGGCCCAGTACACATCGGCATCATCCATAGCTATGAAGACTTGCACACCACAACCATGCCGGATGATTTGTATGAACCATTCTTTGAGGCGAGTAAACCGATGAAGTCTTCGATGCTTATCGAATATATATTGGATGGGGAAGTTCTTGGAACCTTATCGATCGATATAGCAAAGGACAGCCTAAAAGTATTCTCCCTCCACTCCTACCGGTTGTTTAAAGCAATAGGAAATTTAGCTTTTGCCTTTGTTGCTTTTACCCAGTTTACGAAGAAGCAACAGGAAGCTCAAGAAGAAATTGAACGATGGAATCAACAACTAGAATTTGAAGTAGAAGAGAGAACTTCAGAATTAACTCAAGCTAACCAGAAGATGATTGCAAGTCTAAAATATGCCAAACGAATTCAAGATTCGATTCTACCCACTGAAAGTCACTTGCGAAGAGTATTAGACCATCATTTTATTCTTTGGATGCCAAGAGATATTGTTGGTGGCGATTTTTATTGGATGAAGGAATTAGAGGATGGATATCTCATTGGTATAGGTGATTGTACAGGACATGGGGTTCCTGGTGCTTTAATGTCCATGGTATCGGTTTCTATTCTAAATCAATTGGTAGAAGTAGAGAACCTAAAGCAGCCTAATGATATTCTTAGCAGATTAAATAAAATGCTGAAGCGAACATTAAATCAAGAAACAGAGTATGGTATGACAGACGACGGATTAGACATCGGAATCTGCTTTGTAAAACCTAATGAAAATCTACTCTACTATTCTGGTGCTAAATGTAATCTTTATACTATAAATGGTGGAAACCTATCTATGATTAAAGGGAATAGAAAAAGCATTGGATACCGCAGAACAAGTGCGGATTACTCATTTGATAACATCACTATACCGATTAAAGCCAATCAGTCCTATTATCTTACAACTGACGGCTATATAGACCAAAATGGAGGCCCTAAAGATCTTTCATTTGGCCGCCACAAATTCGAAGCATTGATTCAGAAGGTTTATGCTCTACCCTTATCTTCCCAGCAAGACGCCTTTTTGAGCGAACTACATGCTTATATGGGGAAAGAAAGACAGAGAGACGATATTACCGTACTAGGCTTTAGACCCTAGATCAGGGCTGTATTTGTTTAATATAAAGGAGGAGGTATCATTGGTAGGAACCAATTTATTGGACATTCAAAATCGCTTAAGGGAAAATGGATTGCTCATTAGTTTTTCTGGTCGCTTTTCTCAGGCAATCATTGAAGAACTAGGAGAGGCAGTTAAAAAATACCTTGAGTTGGAGCAGAGCCCTGCAAATAATATTCATAACATATTCTCTATCTTCATTGAACAGACACAAAATATTAAAAACTATTGTGAAAGCAAGGATAATACAGAGGGTTATCATAAAATATCAAATTCTTGTATTGTTACAATAGGTAAAGTTGAAGAACTAAACTATATTTGCTCTGGGAACCTAATAGCTTCGGAAGATATTCCTATATTAGTTGAGAAGCTAGATCATATCCTCAGACTTGATAAAGTGGAGCTAAAGAAACTATATAAAGAAGTATTAAGAAGAGAAATGGCCCCTGGGAGTAAAGGTGCAGGAATGGGTCTAATCGACATGGCAAGAAAGGCAACCGTTCCCTTAGAATATTCTATAACAAGATTGGACAACGACTATTCATTTCTAACAATTAAGGCTGTCGTGTAAATTCGGCAAGTGGAGGTGAGATTGTATATGCAAAATTTGATTATAGAAGGGACGAAGAGTACACCAACCGTTCATTTCGATCAATTGAATAACATTTTAACTCTAAAAGGACAATCTTATCCTGAAAATTCCTTTGAATTTTATGAACCTATTTTTCAATGGGTAGAAGAATATTTTGCGCAACTAGAAGGAGAAACAACGGTTTCCGTTGACTTTATCTTGCCGTACATTAATACAAGTAGTTCGAAGTGTATAATGATGTTATTAGAAACCTTTGATAAGGCTTATTTGGACGGGAAGAAAGTGAATTTAAACTGGTACTATAATATCGAGAGCCCAAGTGAACTAGAATGCGCAGAGGAATTTTGTGAGGATCTAAATCTACCTTTTAATCTTATTGCTCGAGAAACGGAATAATATATGTCATAAACTCCCTCTTCCTTAATCTATTGATTAGGCAAGAGGTTTTTTTGTAAAGGATTCTTGAACCATATTGGGGGATATTACAAATAGAAGGAAAAAGGAGGTGACGGTTTTTGAGAGGACAGGATAAATCGATACTTGCATCACTAACTGGCAGTGATCGAGAAAACGGTAATTTACCAAAATTAACATCTCGAATCAGTTGTGACAGGGTATCCACCCTTGTTGATCATAATATTATTGAGCCCTCAACTGAAAGTAATGTGGAAAATAAAACAAGACAAAAGTAATGATCAGCCCTGGAGACGATTGTTTCTGGGGCTTACCTTTATTATCAATATTCGAATCAAAATAGGGGTAATTATTCCATAATCGATAAAGAATAAGGATAACTAGAAAACGGTATAGATTTTAAGGAGCCTTGACATATGAAGAACCTTGCTCTAACCCTTTTTATTATCCTGTCTGTGTTTGTATCAAGTTGTACGAGTCACAAGGAGTTTGCTCAAATCCAATCAGAAGGTCACCTTCTTCCAGACAAGAAGGTAATTGTCATCATCATTGATTCACTAGTCGACAAACCTCTAAAAGAGCTCATAAATAACGGATCATTACCTGGGTTTGCGTTTCTAGAAGAAAAGGGATGGTATACGAACAAATTTATCAGTACCTTTCCAACTATGTCTGTTGTCATTGAAAGCAGTATGTTAACAGGATCTCACCCTAACCGACATCACATCCCCGGGTTGCGTTGGTATGACATGTCATCCGGACAACTCGTTAATTATGGTGACGGATTTACTTCATCTTTAAGAAGTGGTGTAAAAAGGGTTTTGGATAATGGGTTATATCATTTGAATAACACACATCTCAATAAAGAAGTGCTTACCATGCATGAGGCTCTCTATCAACACCAATTGTCCTCAGCCTCATTGAACGCATTAGTGTACAGAGGGTCTCAAAATCGAAAACTAAAAACACCTTTAGGCCCCAATACAGTTACCATGGCTCCTGATTACTTTGTCCTTGGAAACTTTCATCACGAATTACCCCACCTGGGGGAACAATATTTTAAAAGCTATGGGGTTAATGATGAAGTATCAACGAAGCACTTAATTCATCTTATTCAACAGGGAACATTACCTTCATTAACGATCATGTACATGCCAAACTTGGATTCAGAAGCACATAAGGAAGGAAATAACTCTGAAAAGACACTTAAGGAAATTGACCGGAAGCTACAAGACATATTAAACGCTCTCGGTAATTGGGAAGAAGCGTTACAAGATCATATTTTTATAGTGATGGGTGACAGCGGTTTTACTCAAACGATGGAAAAGAACCAGGAATCGGTCATTGACCTAGCAGAGGTATTCAACAGATTTAATATTGCTGATCCTATAGAGACTCTGTCTACGGATCATATCGCCGTAGCAGTAAACGGTAGAATGGCCTATGTGTATCCACTTCAACAAAATATTGATATTAAAAGTTTAGTTGATATTGCAAAGAACAACCCTCATTTTGACACCATTACTCGAGTAGAAGGGGAGTGGATAGAAGTAATAGAAGGAGGTACAACCAAACGATTGAGGTTTCGTCCTGGTAAGACATTTAAGGATGAATTTTCTCAAGAATGGGATGTGGAAGGAGATTGGAGTGTCCTTAATATGATTAATGATGGTAAGAGCAAACGGATACTGTTCAATGATTATCCAGATGGCTTAATGCAACTTTATGCTGCTGCTCATTCCCACAAGGGCCCGTACCTCATTCTTACAACGGAACCTGGATATGAAATGACAGGTGCCCATTCACCAACTCATCCTGGTGGTGCTAATCACGGATCATTTCATAAAAAGGATGTGGAAATTCCCTTCTTTATTGCGGGAACAGAAAAAAGACCTAAAACGCTTAGGATAGTTGATTTAAAACCGTTTATATTTAACTTGATATTCAACAGTTACTAATAAAAAACAACAAAACCAAACATGCACTAACAAAAACAAACTTAAATTATTGACGATATGGAAAAAATAGCATACGATATAAATGATTGATTCATCGTTGGAGGTGTTTATACTGATAACCGAAACGTATACACCCGAAGAAATTGCTAAGATCTTGAAGATTTCTAAGTATACGGTTTATGAACTTGTAAAGCGAGGCGAGCTTAAGGCATATAAAATAGGCAATAAGGTCCGGGTTGAAAAAGAAGACTTAGATATCTTTATCGAACAGAAAAAAGGACCATCAGTTTCATCCAGCCCCGCTATTTCCATAGTAACAACAGGACGAGATGAACATGTAACAAGGGTTCTTCGCTTAGCGGGGAGTCATGACTTCCTAGTTGAACATCTGGTTCAATACTTAAGTCAGCATTCACCTCGTCTATCTCTGCAAGCCAGTTATATTGGGAGCTTGGAAGGTCTAATGTTATTACATAAAGGATTAACTGATGTAGCAGCGATTCACTTGTTAGATCCATCATCCGGAGAATATAACATTCCGTTTATTGATCGGATTTTTTTCCAAGAGAAGATTCAAGTGCTACATTTGGCTACGCGAAACCAAGGTTTAATTGTTGCAAAGGATAATCCCAAGCAATTACAGGATTGGACAGATTTGACCCGAAGAGACATCCGTTTTATTAACCGTCAGAAGGGTTCTGGAACTCGTTTCTTGTTAGATTATCACTTAAGTAAGTTAGAAATTAATACTCGCAACATAAGCGGTTACGAGAAGGAAGAATGGAATCATCTTGCCAGTGCCTCAGCTGTTGCACGAGACGCAGCAGATGTGACCTTAGGAATAGAAAGCGCTGCGGCAAAATTAGGATTATCGTTTATCCCACTTGCCCAGGAAAGGTTCGATCTCATTGTTAAACTTACACCAGAGAATGAATCCGCTTGGGAGTCCTTCCACACCATATTACGTACAACAGAATTTATTACTAGTTTACAAGAATTAGAGGGTTATGACTTCTCCCAACTTGGAGAGATCATATATGAAAAAAACTAGAGGAAGTAGGGGGAGTAGAAAGTGAAAAGGAAAATTAGTTTGACACTCATAATGAGTATGGTATTGGTATTGCTGGTTACCAGTGCAGTTGGCGCAAATGCCAAGACGAATCCAATTTACCAAAAGGTAGCCGCCGAAAAAGAGGTAATCCTGGCAACTACAACAAGCACACAAGACTCTGGACTATTGGATTATATGCTTCCTACCTTTGAGAAGAGATTCAATGTCAAAGTAAAAGTAATCGCTGTTGGTACAGGACAAGCTATTCAACTAGGTAAAGATAAGAACGCGGATGTCGTTCTAGTGCATTCTCGTAAAGCCGAAGATGAATTTGTTCGAGATGGGTTCGGGCATAAAGCACATGATGTCATGTACAACCAATTTTTAATCGTAGGACCTAAGAACGACCCAGCTAATATCAAGAGCGCGAAGTCAGCCGCTGATGCCTTTAAGAAAATTGCAGGATCAAACAGTAAATTTATCTCTCGCGGAGATGATTCCGGCACTCATAAGAAGGAACTGAGCATTTTAAGCAAAGCAGGAATTAAACCAGAAGGAAAATGGTATGTTTCTGCTGGACAAGGTATGGGAGAAACTCTTCGTATGGGAGAAGAGATGGGGGCATATGTTCTTACGGATGAGGCCACTTACTTAACCAACAAAACAGGTTTAATTAATCTCAGCCCAACTGATAAAGATTTATTCAACCCTTATGGAATCATTCAGGTGACGGGTACAAAGAAACCACATACAGCTAACGAATTGATTTGGTTTTTTATCAGTCCAGAAGGTCAATCCATGATTAATCAATTTGGAAGAAATCAATATGGGAAGAATCTTTTCGTACCAGATGCGAAGCGTAGATAATTTGAGGTGTTTATGTGGAATAGTATGATAGAGGTTTTTCAGAATCCAGATGTAATGGCAGTCATCATGCTATCTTTACAAGTTTCTACTAGTGCTGTTCTTATCGGGATGCTCATAGGCATTCCGATTGGTGCTATGATAGGGCTATATTCGTTTCCTGGCAGGAAGTTAGTGATATCCTTGATCTATACGATGATGGGGTTTCCTCCCGTTCTCATAGGCGTAGTAGTATATTTACTTCTTTCCAGGCAAGGAATACTAGGGGAGTGGGAACTTTTATTTACTCCAACAGCGATGATTATAGCTCAGATTGTTTTAGTCACCCCTATTATTACCGGACTTACATTATCAGCTGTATATGCGAAGGAAAAAATATTCTCAGAAACCGTTCAAACTCTAGGAGGAAATCGTTTTCATATAATATGGGAGCTAATCAAGGAGTCAAGAAAAGGAATATGGGCTTCTGTTGCTACCGCTTATGGCCGTGCTATTTCTGAAGTAGGTGCAGTCATGCTCGTCGGAGGAAACATTGAAGGACATACAAGAGTAATGACAACAGCTATCATATTGGAAACAAGAAAAGGTAATTTTGAAATCGGCTTGGTATTGGGACTCGTTCTTCTTTTCATCAGTTTTGTCATGAATAGTTTTCTCATGCTAGGCATGCTGCGGGGAATGCAAAACGGTGGGAAAGGGTGAGTATTTAAGTGTTAGCACAATTTCACCATGTTAACGTTATAATGGACAAAAAAACGATTTTATTCATTGAGGAACTTGATATTGAGAAAGGAAAACGCTACGCAGTTGTCGGGCCAAGTGGTTCGGGAAAAAGCACATTCCTTCGCCTCATTAATTTACTTCAAAATCCATCAAGCGGTCAGATGACTTTGTTTAATGAAACCTTAACGAAAAAGGGATACACAAGGAATCAAATGATAAGCATTCAACGTCAAATGGTCTATGTATCTCAAAAACCGGTCATGTTTGATCAAACCGTTGCGGACAACATTGCAATGGGGCTAAAGTATCGTGGAATAAATAAAAGTGAGATTGAAGATAGAGTTCAAGTTGGGTTAGAACAGGTTGGTTTATCGAATTATGGCAAGAGACGAGCAGTGACCCTCTCCGGGGGAGAGGCGCAACGAATAGCATTAGCTCGAGCTCTAGTTATCGAACCTAAGTTGCTCTTGCTTGATGAACCAACATCAAACTTAGATCCCAGCAATATTGAGATTATTGAGAATGTCGTCAATACCATTCATGCTCAATCAGCTGTTACCGTTCTTATGGTAACGCATAGCTTGCAACAAGCCAAAAGAATGGGAGACGAGATCATCTTTATCCATCAAGGAAGTGTGCATATGAAGCAAGAGAAAGAGCATTTCTTCCATTCACCACCTATTCCTGAGATGGCAGACTTCATTTCGGGGAAAATGATCTATTAAAAGAAAAAAAAATCCCCATTTCAGGGGATTTTTCTTTTTCAACTACGTTCACTGAGTTGCAGTGATTTTCCTTCTAAAGTTTGTTCAATCTGATCGATTACTCGATAGATAGCTGTTTCATCCTTGTGCAAATCATATTCGGCTACGTTCAAACGGAGTACCGGACATGCCTCGAATGAATTAATCCATTGCTCATATCGGTTATATAAACCTGTCCAGAAGCTATTAGATGTATTGATCTCCATTTGCCGACCTCGATGATAGATGCGCTCCATCACTTGATCGAAAGAACCTTCGAGATAAATCAATAAGTGTGGACTTGGAAAGTAGGGAGTTAGAGTCATCGCCTCAAAGAGTGAGGAATAGGTTTCGTAGTCCCGACTTGTCATGTTCCCTTCCTCGTATTGCATTCTGGCAAAGATGCCCACGTCCTCATAAATGGAGCGATCCTGTACATATCCATCTCCGGATTCAAACATCATCTTCTGTTGTTTATACCGCTCTGCTAAAAAGTAGATCTGTAGATGAAAGCTCCATCTCTCAAAATCCGCATAATAGTCTTCCAGATAAGGATTACCATCCACTTTTTCCATCGAAATTTTAAAATTTAATGTTTCTGCCAGCTTCATAGCAAGTGTGGATTTGCCCACACCGACTGTTCCAGCGACTGTGATTAAGGCATTGGAAGGAATGATTGAATTATATTTCATTATCGTTTCAACTCCAGATTGAGGGCTTTATCTAGTTGTTCGATTATCAAGCACAGATCTTCTTTTCTGCTGACAAAGTCAAGTGCGTCCCCGTTAAAATGCAACACGGTTGTTTCAGGGTGTTCACGCTGAAATTGTTCCATAAACAACTCATAACGACTGCATAAAGCTATAAGATATTGCGGGTCTATATCTTGTTCAAAGGATCTACCTCGTTGTGATATTCGACGAAGTAGGGTGTCTACGCTAGCATGAAGGTATATAATAAGATTAGGCTGAGGTAAATCAGAGGTTAAGATTTGATAAACTTGATCATATTTTTCGTATTGTTTTGCTTGTAAGGTACTCTGGGCGAAGATCCGATTCTTGAAGATGTGGTAGTCTGCAACAGCTCTTTTGCCTTGAGAGAGGATGGTTTGATTTAAATCTTCCAACTGCTTAATCCTATGAAATAAAAAGAACATCTCCGTTTGAAGAGACCACTCCTCCATATTCTCATAAAATAAACTCAAGAACGGGTTGTCTTCCACAATTTCGTTAAGTAAATGAAATTGATAATGCTCGGATATGTAACGGGCTAAGGAAGACTTCCCGACTCCTATGGGTCCTTCTACCGCAATGAATACGGGTGAACATTGATTTTTTTGATCCTGGTACATCGTTTGTCGATCCCTCCCATGCTGTCCGTTCCAAGTATAAACGTCCAAACGGGTGACTGGCAAGTGGAAAAGCGTATTCTTTATTAATAAAATAACCCTCACTTGGATAGTCATTCATTAAGATGGGGACTCTATAAAAAAATTGTTATTAGGGTAGTGGTATTTATGGAGTATAAAGAACAATTGGATACATGGGTTAAAGAGTTTCGAACTTATACCAAGGAAGGAAAAGTTGCAGATTATATTCCTGCTTTGAAAAAAGCCGATCCTTCCCACTTTGGGATATGTATTTTGGGTCCAGATGGTGTAAAGTGGGAATCAGGTGAATATGCTGTTCCGTTTACCATGCAAAGTATTTCAAAGATTATTAGTTTTATTTCTGCATGCATTTCGCTTGGAATAGAGGATGTCTTGAGGAAAGTTGATGTAGAACCAACAGGCGATGCTTTTGATTCCATTATTCGTCTAGAAGTTCATCGACAGGGTAAACCATTTAATCCAATGATTAATGCTGGAGCACTAACTGTTGCATCTATTCTTCCAGGGGAAACTCCTGATGAAAAATTTCAAATCATCCAAAATCTTATGGTAGAGATGCTCAGTCGACAACCTGTGATTAATATGGGAGTGTTCGAATCAGAATGGCGTACAGCCAACCGAAATCGAGCCTTAGCTTATTATCTTATGGAAACCGGCTATTTAGAGGCAGAAGTTGATGAAGCATTGGAGGTTTATTTAAAGCATTGTTCGATTGAAGTGACATTAGAGGATTTAGCTACGATAGGTCTTATTCTAGCTTATGACGGCTATCATCCCTTGCAAGGTAAAAGGATCTTTTCTAAGGAAATTGCTAGGCTAACGAAAGCTATAATGGTCACTTGTGGCATGTACAATGCTTCAGGAAGGTTTGCTGCATTCGTTGGTCTACCTGCAAAAAGCGGGGTATCTGGAGGGATCATGTGCTCTATGCCACCACGTCTCCGATCTAAGGAAATGCCTTTTCGTAACGGATGTGGGATTGGAATATACGGACCTGCAATTGATGAGTATGGAAATAGTGCTGCAGGCGTACAATTACTGAGGCAATTATCTGAGGAATGGGATTTTAACATCTTTTAGATGTACATATAGAGGAGAGAATAAGAATCATGAAAAAAGCCCTTATTATAGGTGCCACTGGATTGGTTGGGAAAGAAGTGCTAAACATTCTTTTAGAAGGGGATACTTACGAATCAATTACTATTTTAGTAAGGAAAAAACCATCTATTAGCCATGGAAAACTCGTTTGTATCGTATTGGATGATTTCAGCAATATGGAGCAACATAGCAAGTTATTTCAAGTAGATGATGTATATTGTTGTTTAGGTACCACAATAAAAAAAGCCAAAACCAAAGAAAATTTCAAACAGGTAGATTTTACCTATCCACTTATGGCCGCTCAGCTTGCTAAAGAATACGGAGTAAAGAGATTTCTTCTTGTATCTGCCATGGGGGCTGACTCACGTTCTTCCATCTTTTATAATCGGGTCAAAGGAGAATTAGAACTTGCTGTTCAACAAATACATTTACCCTCCTTTTTGATCTTTCGTCCTTCACTCTTACTTGGAGAACGTGCAGAACTTCGAGTGGGGGAACGAATGGCCAGCTTGGTTTTCGCATTTCTTCCTTTTTTATTCAAAGGAGCATTAATTAAATATCGTCCTATAGAAGGTAGAGATGTTGCAAGCATGATGGTCCGTATGGCTGAAACCTACTTACCGGGTACGCATATCTTTGAGAATGATCAAATGTATAAAATCTTGTCAAAGGGAACAAACAAATGAAAACAAGCGTATTAGTTGGTCTTACAGGCTGGGGAGACCACGATGACCTGTATCGTGATGGTGTTCCCGTCCAGAAGAAATTAAAACGATAGTTCCTGATGAACCACAAGCAGGGGCTGGCTCTGTCACAATTGTATTAAAAACGACTTCAAACCAGCTTACGATTGTCCACCGTTCCCTCAACCTCCTGAACAGTTGAAATTGTTTTAAAGAAGAGGGGAAAACAAAAAGCTAGTCTTTATTTTCCCCTCATGATCTTATTTTTTCAATGGACTTCCGCCAGCAATAAATCGATATTCCCAATGCCTACCCGCAATTGAATCGACGCGCACCCCACCTGATTCCTTCGAATAAGTATGTAGAACCTTACCGTCCCCCATATAGATGCCGGAGTGCCCTATACTATCACGATCTTTGGAGTAGTTAGATTTGGCCGTTCCTCGATAAGGCATGAATATCATAATATCTCCTTTTTCTAGGTCTCGCCAGTTGGTCTTAATTTTTGCTCCGGAATTCTTTAAGTAATGATATTGAGAAGTGGCTCCTCCTCGTCCCATATCTAAACCTACAGCATCAATATAGACTTGGCGAACAAACGCCGAACAGTCAAATGTTTTGGTACTACTGCGACTAGATCCATATTCATATGGTGTTCCTAGATATCTTAATCCTGCTTTAATGATCGCTTCTTGTGTATTTTTGGTAGATTTTGTAGTATCCGTTTTATTAGTGGACTCTTTAGTCGTTGCATAGCTTCTGAGTCCAACGAAGTTATTTTTTACTACAGCATCATTAGTAGATAATAGTTTTACGCTTCCATAGGGTTTATAGGCTATAGCGATCTTGTTGTTGCCCAAATAAACACCAGACGCTATTAGATTAGAACTACTGGATCCAAAAAATGCAACGTCCCCTTTTTTTAAGTTTGAAAGAGAAACTGGTGTTCCCTGCTTGTATAAAGTTGAAAGGTTATTGGAGGATAAGACCCCTGCCCCTTTAAGAGTGTATTGAATGAAATCTCCTGCAGAGTAATTTTTTAGGGAGTGTCCTATGTACTTTTGAGCGGAATCGGCAATTTGGCTTGACGTGGCAGCGTAGGTCGGTGTGAAAGAGGAAAATACGATCCCCCCTGCTAGCAATAGACTGAGAATTTTCGATTTTTTCATCGTTGTCGCTCCTTGGTTGTGAATTGAAAGTGTGTCGTGCCTGGGCATGTCCAACTTGTCTATTTAACATATTTTCTAGGTTTTAACTTCTTTTCTATTTGTTTTACAGTCTACCAAAGTTCATATTATGGATCAATTAATATGAAAAATTACCACTATTTACTAGGATAAGCTCCTTCTACTGGTTTAACGCATATAGTGTGTACATAGTTAAGTAAGGAGGAGACAGGTTGAGTAAAGTGTTGAACTATGTCTTATACAAAAACAAAACCTATGGTTTTCTTCTGCAAATACCGACTTGGTGGAAGCGACATGTATTTGTTGTAGAAGAGCACTGTATGAAAGAAGCGCAATTATGTATTAATTTTCATCTGAAGTATCGTAGACCCATAAAAGGAATTACACATACAAATATCTTTCAAATTGTCGTCTTTCGTAATAGTAAGAAACAGTGGATGAAAGATTATGGAGATTCTCCATTTATTTTTTTAAGAGCAAGGAATGGGTTGGTTTTTGCGGCCATTCATCCTGGAGAACCTCCAGAAGAGTTTCTAAATCCGGATGGCATGGATTATAATCGCAAGCTTCTCGAATTCAAACGTTTATCCAGGATGATAAATAAGGATTTGCCTGTCTTGTTAAAGAGCTTTCGGTTCATTCCTAATTGAAAATGCAACAAAAGTAAGGCTGCCCACTAGGAGCAGCCATATTTTTGTTATCTTCTTCTAAGGCAGCGTCTTAACTGTCTCTGGCAACGGACTAGGCGTCGTTGTAGGTTAATAATTCGTCTCTGCAAGCGAATAATTTGTTGATCTCGATTTGAGAGCTGTCGACGGCATTCCGCTAGATCGTTTTGTGCTTGAGTCAATTGAGTTCGACATTGATTAAGTTCATTCGTACGCTGAGTAAGTTCATTTGTACGTTGAGCTAGATCAGTTCGGCATTGTGATAGCTCAGTTGTACGTTGTGCCAATTGATTTCGACAAGCACGAAGCAAAAACGGACACGGTAATATAGGTGGAATCAATTGTTTTTTCTTTGGTTTCCTATTAGCCATCTAGTATTCCCTCCTTTCCCCTGATATAGATTTAATATATTCAAGTGAAGGTAGAGGAGCATGGGTTCTTGTCGATAGATATTAGTAGATTTTCAAACCAATTTAGGCTCACCATCGGGTAATATGCCTAGCGCGAGCCCTTGATTAGTTGAATATCCTGGTCTTGAAAAATCGAAAATTCATCGGTTTTGTAGAAGGTTAAAAGGAGGAAAGCTATGAGTAACTGTAACAGAGAAGGTACAAGACAATTTGGGACATTCCCAGCCTGGGGAGGATTTCCACCGCCTGTTCCACCAGGTTGGGGCTATCCACCACCATGGGGAGCTTATCCACCACCAACTTGGGGAGGGGGATTTTACCCTCGTCCACCATGGGGACCTCCATGGGGATCACCATGGGGAGTTCATCCAAGACCGCCATGGGGTAGACCACGTCCACCTTGGGGGGTATATAGATAACTGATTCGACACAATAAAAAGACTTTGCTAAGGCCTGGCCTTAGTTGTTCGGGCTCCTCTTTGGAGCCCTTATTAAACAGCAGTAATATGTAGGTATTTCTTAAGATTTAACAGAACTTATACATAAGAAAATAGGCTTCATTGCTATAATAGAAAAAGAATAGAAAAAGAGGTGAAGAGGTAATGACACAGATCATTAATCATGACTTAAAATTTGACTTACATACCCATCATGATCGTTGTGGGCACGCACGGGGAACTATTCGTGATTATATTGAAGCAGGTTTAAAAAAGGGACTTAATGTAATCGGAATATCTGATCATACTCCCTATTTCACAAGTGAGGAAGAGCAGCCTTACCCCCATATAGCTATGGGGAAAAGTCAGTTCCCTGAATATGTAAAAGAAGTTCTACGTTTAAAAGACGAGTACAGAGGGAAAATTGATGTTCTTCTTGGTGTAGAGTCAGACTTCTTCCCAGAGCATGTAGAGGTCTATAAACTGTATTATGATCGTTACCCTTTTGATTACATTATTGGTTCGGTCCATCACGTTGAGGGTATTAACATATTTAAGAAGGAACGTTGGGAAGGTCTAACGGAACAAGACAAAGTCCGTACTAAAGAAGCTTATTTTAACCTAATCGAACATTCAGCCCGAAGTGGGATGTATCAGATCCTCGGACACATTGATGCCATGAAGGGGTATTATCCCGCTTTCTCTTCTATCCAAACTGCTGCAGTGGAACAAACGCTGAAAGTGATTGGGGAGAATGAAATGGCCATAGAAATTAATACTTCGGGAAAAACAAAGGATGTGGGAGGTTGGTATCCAGCCGATGATATCCTTGAAATGGCTTTGAGATACGGAGTGAAAGTGACTTTTGGCTCTGATGCGCATGATCCAGAACGTGTAGGGGATGACTGGGAGCAAGTAGTGCAATCTCTTAAAGAAATTGGGTTTAAGGAATGGGTATACTTCAAAGAACGTAAAAGAGTAGTCGTCCCTCTATACTAATTAGAACGTAATAATTTCTATTATATTTACCGTTTAAAAATTACTATTGTCCACTTCGCTTTGTCGTGCTAATATACTATTAAATATGTCAAAAATGTGAATATCCAATTAGAGTTAGGTGAGGGACAGCGTTCCTGCCGCCCATCTAACCCTAACGAGAATCGTGGATGGATGAGTAGTAGTTTTACACAGCGCACCTGTGATTGAGCTACCGGCGCAGATCTTTTTCCGTTTACTTAGACGGTTGAAGTGGAGTGTCGGTTTTTAATTTGCCATCCAGGTATAAGAGGAAAGATAGTAGCTCAGCCACGTTGTTTATTCTGATTCCATTGAAAAACAGGCATAATAATGGTAATATGTCCGAAAAACATACGGATGAAGAGGTTGAAACGAATGAACTATGAAGCTGAATTTAGCAATCTCGTGCGCTCCTTCCGCAAACGACACATGGGGAAAGGACCAAGCCAAGTCCGAACAACATTTTGCAAGCACTGGGCCATCTGTGAGATGGAAGGGAATTTATCTCCGGTAGAGAAGTTTATCGCAACCGCAGAAGACGGAAAGCAAATGTTACGATCTGCACGAACAGAAATGGTCAAGGAAATGTATCGTAAACATCATCCGATTGAGATGGAAGAACTCCTCGGTTCGAAGTTCTTGGATTTATACGTCGATATTGATATAGAAAAGGATTATGGCATCTCCATATTCGTATTTGACCAGAACCTTGAGGACAAATTTCTTAAAATAAAGTAATTCATTCTATTAAAATAATTAAATAATCTGGTTGGACCTGAAGCAGCGACCCTGTCCAAGACTAACCGCCATACCTCGTTCACTGGGGCTATGTGCGGTTTTTTGTTTTTTTGGCAACTGATAAGCCTGCAACTACACTATATAAGGAGCGATAGGTAATGGGTAAAACAAAACATCAAGGCCCGATAAAAAAATCGAGTTTACCATCTCCTAAACACTGGGTAAGTCCCATACCTTTTGGACTCGGGAAGGTAAAACCAAAACATATTCGTGATTCTGTTAAGATTTTATGGGAAAATAAAGATAATTTAAGTTATGCAACGAATATCATTACAAAAGGCGTTTGTGATGGGTGTGCCTTAGGAGTGGCAGGTCTTTATGACCAAACCTTAACAGGGCCGCATATATGTACGACTAGATTAAATGTTCTTCGCTTAAATACGATGCCTGCAATCAAATCTGAGTTCCTTCACGCTGATATTGATGAACTTAGAACATATTCAAGTACGGAGCTTCGTAAACTAGGGCGTATTCCTTATCCCATGATACGAAGAAAAGGAGAAAGAAAGTTCTCAAGATTGTCGTGGGATGAAGCCATGGAAATGATTGCTGGAAAGATGAAGAAGTTAGATCCAAAACAATATGCCTTCTACTTAACTTCTCGTGGTATTACAAATGAGTCCTATTACGTTGCTGGAAAAGTATCTCGATTCTTAGGCACAAATAATATAGATAACGCTTCACGGATTTGTCACTCCCCAAGTAAAACTGCACTCAAGCGTTCTATAGGCGTTGGCGCTTCAACCGTCAATTATCAGGACTGGATTGGAACGGACGTTTTACTTTTTTGGGGAAGCGTTGCTTCCAATAGCTCACCTGTATCAACTAAATATATGTTGGAAGCAAAGAAAAAAGGGACAAAAATTATCGTAGTTAATCCTTATAAAGAACCAGCCATGGATGAATATTGGATTCCTTCCAATGTTGAATCAGCTCTTTTCGGTACAAAATTAGCGGATGATTTTTACCAGGTTAATATCGGCGGTGATATCGCCTTTATGCATGGAATTATGAAGCACTGGTTTGAGATGGAGGAAAAGAAATATGGTTCGGCTATCAATCATGAATTCGTTCAAAAGCACGTGAATGGCTATGAAGAATTAAAAACAAAAGTTAAAAAACAATCTTGGAATGACATTGTAGCCTCATCTGGCATCACACAGGAAAGAATAGTCAAGTTAGCCGAATTACTAGCGAATAGTAAGAATGCTGTTTTTGCATGGGCATTAGGATTAACGATGCATTCATTTGCTACAGATAACATCTCGCAAGTAGCTAACCTCGCTCTATTGCGTGGCTTCTTAGGACGTAAACATAGTGGTTTAATGCCATTCCGTGGTCATTCATCCGTACAGGGTAGTGGAGAGATGGGAGCAGATCCATTCGTACTTCCTGGTGGTGATTTTCACGGTGAAAATATTGAACGTATAGAAAAGCTATGGGGATTTGATCTTCCTAAATGGCAAGGTGATATAGTAGGGGTAACACTTGAGAATATTTTACTCCCGGAGAACCATGAACGTAAGGTTAAACTTTATTATTTGTCTGGAGGAAATTTCTTAGAAACCATGCCAGACCCTCACTTCGTGGAAAAAGCATTATCCCAATTAGAAATTCGGGTTCATCAGGATATTATCTTAAATACTTCTACACTCGTTGATGCGAAAGAGGCCGTTATCGTATTACCCGCTAAAACCAGATATGAACAAGTAGGAGGAGGTACTTCCACCTCAACTGAACGTATGGTGTATTTCTCCCCAGAAATAGAGGGGAACAGAAATAAAATTGAGGAAGCACGTGAAGAATGGAAGATCTACGTTGATCTGGCTAAACGTGTGAAACCAGAAACAGCTGACCTTGTACATTTTGAAGATGCTGATTCAATACGCAATGAAATTGCAAAGGCAAATCCTAACTACGACGGAATTCAACACTTGAAAAAACAAGGTGACGTGTTCCAGTGGGGTGGAGCTTGGTTATGTGAAGACGGAATATGTCCTACGTTCGATGGAAAGGCGAGTTTAATTCCAGTTGACATTCCGGATTTAAATAAAACAAATGAACAATTTTATATTACGACAAGGAGAGGCAAGCAGTTCAACTCCATGGTTTATAGTGAAACCGACCCATTTAACGGCGCAGAAAGATATGATGTGCTCATCAATAAAGAAGACGCTAACGAACTTAGCATTCAAGAGGGAGAGGCTATTGTCTTATACAATAAATATGGTGTGTTCCAAGGTCGTGCGAAATTAGCAGACATTGCGAAAGGGAACCTTGGAATATTCTTTCCAGAAGGGAATTTCCTACTTCCAAAGGGACGATATGAGAAGTTTGCTGGGATTCCTGATTATAATGTAGGCTGCCACCTCGAGAAGGCAGAACGTTATGTAGCGAGGAAAGATGTTGATTACTTGGAAAAGAGAGTAGAAGAATTAGAACAAGAAGTGAGCTAATGGAAGGGGTAAGGCATACCATGAATGAGTCTATTGCAAATCAGCAAAAAATCATCCGTTTTTACAATGAGGGTTTACATGAAATAGATGACGAAATTGCTGTTGAATTCCCGCTAACTATTGTAGTTGACGGGGAGGAGCTGGCCACCATGGTTTGTACCCCCACTCAGATTGAAGAACTTGTAGTAGGGTTTCTTGCTTCCGAGGGGCTCATTCGAGTCACCGATGAGATTCTCTCGATGTCCATTGATCGTAATCGTGGATTCGCTTATGTAGAGTTAAAAAACAAAAAAACCATTAACAAAGACTTCTATTCCAAGCGTTTCATCGGATCATGTTGCGGAAAATCTCGGCAGTTTTATCTTCATAATGATGCAAGAACAGCTAAGACCGTTATGAGCAAAACCAATATCAGCGTAGAACAATGTTTTTCTCTTATGAAACAGATGCAAGAACGCTCACTCGATTTCCAAAGGACAGGGGGTGTGCACAACGCCGCACTCTGCACCCCAAACGAACTCCTTATTGAAAGGTCAGATATTGGTAGACACAACGCTTTAGATAAAATATACGGATATTGTCTGCAAGAAAGAATTTCCTCTAAGGATAAGATCATCGTCTTTAGTGGACGTATCTCTTCTGAGGTATTACTTAAAGTGGCTAAGATAGGGATTGGTATTATATTATCCAAGTCAGCTCCAACGACGCTAGCTATAGAGCTCGCACAGGATCTTGGAATAACCGCAGTTGGATTTATTCGTGGATCAGCTTTAAATATCTATAGTCATCCGCAACGGATTGTAGATGCGAATATTCAATAGAAAACCGGAAGGGTCAATGTTTGACCTTATCCGGTTTTCTTATTGGAGCCTTAGAAAAATAAGCGAACCCGTAGGAAAATCAAATAAAACCCTAAAAAAGTTTGACAAATTTGTGAACAAAGATAAAATAAAGAGAAAGGAGATGAAAACATTGCGTGAACAACTGTTGAAACCGGTTCTAACTATAAAATTGTGGATGAATATGGGGATACTCTTCGGTTTTATTCTTATTCTTTGCCACTTCTTTGTAAGCGCTACACTTGAGAAACATTTGTTATTTATAGGTCTCGCCATCATAGTATCTTCTATTACAATCTTTGGATCAGCTGTATTCTTAACTCTCATGCAGGAAGTAGAGCAGGGCCAAGATACAAGGAAAGTGAATAATAGACCACATCTTTATTTAGTAAAAAAATAACCGGAGCTCTCCTAATCAAGGAGAATTCCGGTTTTTGTCTTAATGGTTATGCAATCCAAACGACATGACCCATATGGTTCCCGCTACAATGACAATGGCACAGAAGACGGCGTACACAATATTAATAAGGTTAACTTTTGCATCTTCACCTTCAGTGACATGCATAAACATGTAAAGCTGCAGCCCAGCCTGAATAATGGCGAGCGTTCCAATGATCCACATTACCACCTGAAAGGATAAGGTCGTTTTCAGAGCTACAGCCGCTGCTACGAAGGTAAGAAGCAAGGACAGCAAGAATCCAAAGACATGGCTCATGGGAAAGTTCATTTTTTTATCCATTTAGCCCACCATCCCTTTTAGATAAACGAATGTGAAAATAAAGATCCAAATCACATCAAGAAAGTGCCAATACAGTCCAATTATAAACGTCTTTCGTGCTGTGTCAGGGGTTAAACCTCTTTTGATAAGTTGAATGATGACCATAATCGCCCAACCGATCCCTAAAGCAACGTGTGCACCGTGAGTTCCAAGTAGTACGAATAAGCTAGATAGCGCTGCACTTGTTTGCATGGTAGCACCAGCATGCACATAATGGATGAACTCCATCACTTCCATGTAGAGGAAGCCAGCCCCAAGCAACAAGGTGACACCTAACCAAATCAATAATCCCTTCAGGTTATTCCGGCGCATCTCGAAGATAGCAAGACCGCAAGTGAAGCTGCTTGTTAACAAGAGTACCGTTTGAATCATCACATCTTTCATTTGAATGATATCGGTGAGGGTAGGTCCGCCCGCATATCGTTCACCTAGTACGCCATAAACAGCAAAGAGGGTGGCGAAGAGAACAATCTCTGCGCCGAGAAAAATCCAGAACCCAAGGATATTCATGCGGTTTTGCTCGGTTTGATATTCTAAAGGCAACGACGTGTTCACATTAGCTGACATGGGTCTTCACCTCTCCTTCTTGACCTTTTGCCTTTCGCCATGCACGCTCGGTCTTTAAGATTTCATCCACTTTTATATGGTATCCGTGGTCGTAGTCGAAAGAACGAACAATGAGACCGGCAAGGATACCCACAGCAGCTACGGCAGCTGCAATATGCCACTCAAATACTAAGAAGAACCCAACAACTCCAAATACAATAGACATAATAATAGGTTGACCAGAATTGCTTGGCATGTGAATCTCTTCTACCGTCTTTTCATCCAATGCCAACCCTTCTTTGTTCTTCTTCATATGCCAGAAGGCATCTAGAGTTTTCACTTCTGGAAGCTGAGCAAAATTATAATATTGAACCGGAGAAGCTGTTGCCCATTCTAAAGTACGTGCATCCCAAGGATCACTAGAAATATTGCGGTCTGCGTATCTTGCACTCCAGTAAATGTTGTAGCAGAATACGGCAAAACCTAAGGCGAGTACAACAGACCCGATCCCGGATATCAAGAACAAACTTGAAAAGCCAGATTCGACCGAGTACGTGTAGGCACGACGTACCGCTCCTTGTAAACCTAGGAAGAACATCGGGAAGAATGTCACGTTGAATCCGATGACAAATAACCAGAAGTGCCACTTCCCAAGCTTTTCATTAAGCATATGACCGAACATCTTTGGCCACCAGTAGTATAATCCTGCAAACACGGCGAATACGACACCCGGTATGAGTACATAGTGGAAGTGAGCGACAAGGAACAGGGTATTATGGTATTGATAGTCTGCTGCACCCATAGCCAGCATGACGCCAGTTACGCCCCCAATCACAAAGCAAGGGATAAAAGCGAGAGCCCATAGCATGGCTGTCGTCATTTTAATACGTCCTTTGCGCATCGTGAACAACCAGTTAAACATCTTTACTCCAGTCGGTACGGCGATAAGCATCGTCGTAATAGAAAAGAATGAATTTACAGCAGGTCCTGCTCCCATAGTATAAAAGTGATGTACCCAAACCACCATACTTAGTAAGGCAATACCAACGATAGAATAAACCATGGATTTATAGCCGAATAATGATTTTCTTGAGAAGGTTGCAATCACTTCTGAAAATATACCGAATGCAGGAAGAGCTACGATATATACTTCTGGGTGACCCCATAACCAGAAGAGGTTAGCCCATAACATATCTAATCCTCCACCTGATAGGGTAAAGAAATGGGTTCCATATAAACGGTCAAACATCATAAGGGCCAACGCAACTGTAAAGATAGGAAACGCGGCAACAATAATCGCAGATGTAACAAGAGACGTCCAGGTGAACATAGGCATTCTCATCAGGGTCATGCCTTTGGTTCTCATCTTGAGAATGGTTACGATAAAGTTAATTCCCGTCATCAAGGTTCCAATACCAGCGATCTGTAGAGCTATTGCATAGTAGTTATTCCCAATCCCAGGGCTAAACTCTTTCCCCGCAAGAGGGAAGTAGGACGTCCATCCAGCATCTGGAGAACCACCAATAACAAACGAAATATTAAACAGCATCGCTCCAACAAAGAATAACCAGAAGCTCAAGGCATTCAATTGTGGAAACGCAACATCTCTTGCTCCAATTTGGAGAGGGATAATGATGTTCATAATCCCAATCAAGAAAGGCATAGCCATAAATAGAATCATGATAACACCATGCGTCGTAAAGATCTCGTTATAGTGCTGGGCACTAAGAAACTGCATATCAGGTCTTGACGTTTGAGCTTTCATCAATAGTCCATCCATTCCACCTCGGAAAAACATGAGCACGGCAGCAATGATATACATAATCCCAATCTTTTTATGATCAACCGTCGTTAACCATTCTGTCCAGAGCCATCCCCACTTCTTTAGATAGGTAACTAAACCAACAATACCTAAAGTGGTGAGAACAATGGCAATTTGTGATCCTAGGATAAGTGGGTCTCCAGTGATAAAGAATTCATCCCATTTAATGCCCATGGTGTTCACCTCCGTGTTCTTGATTGGATTTGTTTCTATAATTATCTTCTTGCTCAAAAATTTCCCCTTGGTAACCATGATATCTATACAATTCCGGATTCGTATAAGTTGGAGAATTCAGTTCCGCATGGTTTACCCATTCTAAGTGGGTATTGGAAAAAGTTAATCGACCGAGATGTGTAGGCAAGAGAAGTTCCTCGTATTTTTCCTCAGTCAATTTTGGTGCTGCAGCTTGAACATCCTTTACCCATTTGTCAAATTCTTGTTGGGTTTGGGCTAGGACCTCAAATTCCATCCCTGTATAACCTCTCCCGTTAAAGTTTGTATTCTTCCCCCAGTAGGAACCAGGGTTATCAGCAACCACATACATTTGTGTCTCCATTTTATTCATGGTATATTTTTGGCCAGCTAATTGCGGTACCCAGAAGGATTGCATAGTACTTGCCGATGTCAACTTGAAGTCAATCGGAGTTCCAACAGGTATATTTACATAATTGACGGTTTCAATACCTTGCTCAGGATAACTAAATATCCACTTCCAGTCAGCAGATGTAACGTGAATAGTAACTGGCTTCTGATCTTCATAACCTTTCGGGATCTCTTCTAGAGCATATAGAGTCTTAACTGTTGGGATCGTAAGGGCGATAACAATAAGAATCGGAATACCCGTCCAAACAATCTCAAGTACCGTACTCCCGTGTTCTTCCGGTGGCTCGTAGTCTTTATTCTTTTCAGTTTCACGATACTTCCACACAATGTAAGCAAACAATCCAAATACCACGACAATCACCAGAAGCATCCAGATGAGAGACCAGTTAATCAACTCCATAATGCTTCTTGCTACAGGACCTTGTGGATCAAAAACGACCATATTGGTTTCACATCCACTAAGAAAAACGACGAAAAATAGAGCAATAATGGGGACCAAACCTTTTTTATAGCGCATTTTTCTCATCTCCTTTTTTGTTTTATAAATAACATTATTTGATCAGTGTTTCACAAATAATGATGAAGAACATATTGTTCAATAATTCACATAGTCAAAATAAATGTAGACGTATATATCAGGGTATATACACATTCGATATAAAAAAGCTTATAAAACACTGTTATCACCGTGTAAATACATCATATCACATCCCGGCAGGAAAATTTGTTACGAATTAGAGGCTAATTTGTTACAAGGATGAGTCACAATTAGTCTAGAAAATACTTTGGGCAACATCTTTCTAGTCGATCGCATAATCAAAAAATAGATGAGAGTAATAGAATATAAGACATTAAATTGCAAAGGAGAGCAAAAACGAATGGCAGTGTCTTATGCTTATGCGAATCGATTCGTTGGTCAGGAAGTAATCGCACATTGTGTAGGGGGTAGAACCTATCGAGGAGTTGTGCAAAGAGTATCCAGTGATACAATGTATTTGCGAGTAATTGGAGGAGGAACAGCCCCCGTTGCAGGTAAGTCTAAAAAAGGAAATATCCTAACTGCTAATAAGCCCAGCAAAGTAGAAGGGCAGGAGGTATATTGGTGGGGACCAGGAGCCCTTGCGTTACCGCTCTTTGCTGTCCTAGCCCTGAGTCTCCCATTCTTATGGTAACAATGATACAATAGATGAAAATACAAAGTCCCTAAACTAATTGAGGGGCTTTTCTTTTTCCTGAAGAACTAAATTACATAATGATTATTATGTAAACTTAATATCGAAAAAAGGAGAATAATAATGAAGGTCATTTTTCTTGATATTGATGGTGTAATGATCACTGGTTCTTATCGCAAAATAAGTAGTCAATATGATGGATACGCTTTTGATCCTACTGCTGTTGAACATCTAAAAGAGATCATAGTAAAGACGGGGACATACATTGTTGTTAGCTCCACTTGGAGAAAAGCAGGATTCGCAAGATTAAAGACGATGTTCGAGGCAAATGGCATTTATGAAGGGTTAATCGGACAGACTCCTGTACTTGAATATAGTAGGCGGGGGGAAGAGATTAAAGAGTATCTAGCTGAGGCCCAATATGATCCAACCACCAAAGTGGAGAAATTCGTCATCCTTGATGATCTTAATGATATGGGGGAGTTATTGCCTTATCTCGTCCAGACGAATTGGATGGTCGGATTAAATCAGGAAGCGAAAGAGAAAGTTATTGAAATGCTAAAATAAGGTCATCAGTAAAGGATGACCTTATCGCAGTTGTAAGTTGTAAGCCAAGATTTCACTTGGTGTGGTAAGTTTAAACCCGTAGGAAGAGTAGTCAAGGGTCACATATTCCCCTAACTCGTCCCTAGAAGAGGCATCGATCATGATTATAATACCCTGATTATTGTAAATAATGTCTTGTTGAGTAAGCTCGTCCAGAGCTAAAGAGAGCCGCAGCCCGCCTCCTCATCCATGTGAGAACACGGCGGAAATCCGAATAGCAAACCCTGAGTTAGAAATATGGTGCCTTAACTTCAAAAGTGCTGCTTCTTTCACAATAAACTCCATATTAAGCTCTCCTTCATCTTGGTATCACTATCGTAACAAGAAAAAAGTAGGGGGTCAATGTCGTTAAATATAGTAAAGCCATGGGCAATGCCCACGGCTTCTACAAATATCTTATCGTCTTCCACATCTTAAGCAGTCCACATAGCATTGACGACTTCCTCCAAAAACAACGCGGCATACATTTCGACAGAAACGAGCACAGCTAGGGACCTGACGTCTAACCCCAGAAGTACGGTACATTGATCTCCCCCCTTTCACTAGTTTCCATAATATAGTATGCTTATTCTGTTAACCTGTACCGTTTAGGGTCAAAAATCCGCGTGTAGGTCATATCATTAAAGAGGTGCAATCAATGAGTGAACGATACAATGCCATTATTCTATTTGATGGAGTCTGCAATTTCTGCAACTTTTGGGTGAATCAACTTATCGCGTTAGATTACAAAGGAGTATTTAAGTTTGCGTCATTACAATCCCATGTGGGTGAAAGCCTTATTAAACATTATAATCTATCGGAGAATTTAGACTCAGTTATTTTGATTCATAAAAATAGGAGTTACAAGACTTCTACAGCTATTCTAAACATTTTAAGATTGTTGGGTGGATCGTGGCGTTTACTCTATTTCCTTATAATCGTACCAAGCCCCTTAAGGGATGGGGTTTATAAATGGGTAGCGAAAAATCGATATTCTTTCTTTGGAAAGTCGGATACTTGTGTCCTGCCTACACCAGAAATTAGAAGAAGATTTATTGAAGATATCAACAAGTTAAAGGAACTAGGCATAAACATAGACACCTAAGAGTTTGTGAAAAAAAAAAGAACCCTTAAAGGGTTCTTTTTCTCTATACGTCCGTTCAGGCTCCACAACCCGATTGCAACAGACGTAGCGCATATAAGTCGGCTCAGAAGTCAATTATAACTTATACTTTATGATAAAGCAATAACCATTACGATACTTATGTCAGTCTTCCAGAATTTCGTTGGTTTTCGGATTATACAGATTGATCCAGTTATTTACATTATGTATATAGACCTCAAGTCCATTTTCAACTCCAACATAAATCCATTCCTCACCAAGTATGTTGCGCTGGTGTGCGGTACCAGTCACGTTCAGTTCCTCCTTTTGACACAGGTATTAATCCTTTACTCATATATTATAAGATAAAATGTTGATTAATAGAAAGGCGTTCCGTTAAGGGTACCAAAAAAAGTTAGTACTTTTTATATTTACAGAAGAGAGTAGAATAATTGTAAGGATGATTATTAGAAAGGCAGTGATACCATTGTCACATAAATGGCTTTTGCGGGAAGGGAAGCTATGGGTGGAGAAAAGCATCATTACCCATGAACAGTATGAGGAGATTATAAAACTTTACCCTGAATCGCCTCGACGTATTTCACAGATCTTGCCTATATTGGCTTCCATTTTAATCGGATTAAGTTTACTGACTTTTGTTGCGTCCAATTGGGATGGGATACCTCAAATTACACGGCTAGCTATTCTGACAGTAACTATGATTAGCTTCTATACATCTGGATATACACTTTACAAAAAGGGACATCAGTGGCTTGGCCAAGGTCTCTTAAGTTTAGGAGTCGTTTCGTTTGGGGCCAGTATGATACTTGTTGGGCAGATGTTTCACTTAGTTGCCTATGATGCCCGTGTGTTTGTATTATGGGCGTTGGCAGGATTAGGCCTATTATATCTATATCGAAAGCCTGTCTTTTTCTTGTTGGCAAGTGTCCTGATCTTTTCAGGACAGATTTATTCTTTTTCTTCTTTCAGTACCATCAGTTGGACGCTTCTACTATTAACCGGTATTGGATTGGGCAAATTTGCTTATCAGGATGTGAATCCCTTATCAGGATGGGTGCTTTCCATTCTACTCCATATTCAAGCTGTGCTGCTTATCATCAGTAGAGATATAGCATGGTCTTGGGTAGCATTTGTCCCACTTGGGTTATATGCCATAGGTATGTTCCTCAGAAGAAAACCTATAGCTCAAGGATTTCTCGTGTTGCCAACCATCTTTAGTTTCTTTTTTTCTATGTTAATGGTTTTTATTCATGAACACGTCTATGATAGTGCTGAATTCATTACGAGTCCATTCGCTTACTTCATAGGGTTCATCGCTGTTTTGCTCGTGGTTCTTTGGCAGGGTCATGGTAATAAAGGAAAATGGCTTCCATTAATCTTATTTCTGCCGTTCTTTTTCTTGACGCACGGAGATGTAGCCTATCTTATTAGCATGTTTGTTTTTTCAGCTATCCTCATTTTCTATGGGGACCATCAATACGATGCCGTAACAGCAAGAATTGGTGTGTTTTTATTTATGCTAAGCAGCTTTATTGGTTATATTCAATTAGCATGGGATTTCCTAGATAAGTCATTCTTTTTTCTCATTGGTGGATTACTGTTATTCTCCATCCACTGGATCCTTAAGAAACGGCGTCTTTGGATGACGAAAGGGGAGGACAAAGACAAATGAGAAAGTTTATCATATTCTTATTTATACAAGTATTCATTTTAGTATATATAGCTATATCCCATTACTCTGTTGAATGGTATGGAGATGAAGTAAGGTTAAAAACAGCTCCTGTAGATCCAAGAGACATTTTTTATGGAGATTATGTGATCTTAAACTATGATATAAGCGAATTAAATATCGATAAATTTGTTGGTGATAAGCAACCAGAACGAGGAGATACCATCTATGTAGTACTTAGGAAAGAAGGAGAGTATCATGATGTCATATCAGCTCATCTAGGTAAACCTAGTACTTCAGCTGAAGAGCGAGTTTTAAAGGGGAGAGTAGAGTATGTTACTCGCCATTGGGATCCAACGAATCGGGAAAATCAAGAAATTCAATACATCAGAGTGGTTTATGGTTTCGAGCGATATTATGTTTCAGAAGGTACCGGAAAAGAGCTTGAGGATCGAAGGGGCCAGTTTGATGTCGTTGTGAAGGTTACCCCTTGGGGCCAAAGTTTAACCGAGATTCATTTTATCGCCAATGGGGTAATTACTCAATGGGAGGTACAAGAGAAAGTATACGAGTACTATAGTAGACAGGGCAAGGCTGTTCACATTACCAATTCCCAATTGACTGCAGAAGATGTAAAACATAATCGACCTGTATGGCTCGTAGAGATGATAAACTATCCGGAAAAAGGAAATGAACAACTTGCAAAAACCATGATTATTGTAGTGGATGCAATCACTGGCGACATCCTTGAAGAGAAGGCAAAGTAGTACCAATGGGCTGTCCTATTTAACTAGGATAGCCTTATTTTGTACCCAAACGGTAAAAAAAGCTTAGTATCGCAGTTACTCCAGCCGCTGTTAAGGGACCCACAGGTATTCCACCAAGAAATACGATCCCTAGGATAGATCCGATTACTAAACCGACAAGAAATTCAGGTTGATTTTGCAAGATTCTTAACCCATACCGATTTAAGTAAACAGCTAGGGCTCCACCTAAAAAAGCCAGCCAACCATAAGTTGACAAAAATAAGGGATAGATGTCTGTAAGATTAATTTTTCCGTTAGCAAAAGGTACAAGGATGACCAATGTTAAAAAAAGAATACCCAATTCGAGTCCTCTGCGTTCCACAGTAGGAAAAAACCTATCTAGTGAACATAATTTCATTACAAGAAGAAAACTTGCTGCAATGGCAATAATACTAGACTTGGAAAATAAGCCCGTAATGATTAACAATACCAGTAACAGTTCTCCGTTCATAAGTCCCCTTTTTTCAACATACTTAGTTTAAAATCTTAATAGTAGATTTTATGATCAGTAGGACAAAATATCCTTCTTATTTTTGGCGTAGACTTGATTGTTACGGGAATACTTAAAAATAAAATCAAAATATGGGGGGAAAGTATGATTCAGTGGAGTGAGTATAGTAGCCCGATCAGCAGTATCAACGTAAATGGAAAACAAATCCCTGTAGAAGATAATAGTTGCATTATAGAATTAGGAGACCTCAATGGAGTACATATACAAGATCTTCCTTTAAAACTGCAGTTTATTCTGCACAAAAGATTGGATGATCCCATAACCGTAAACTTTGCAAGACTTACTCCGGATGAGCTAACGATCCTCGTTGTTGAAGTTATCTCATTAGATAGACCAACACCTGATCATGAAACGTTAAAAGGAATTTGGTCATTGGATGCTTCTTTGCAACATATGAGAAGCACTGCATTATTTGATAATAAAAGATGGATTATAGAAGATGATGAGAACGTAAAACTACAGGACTGGTACGACAATGAAAGCATCATAGGAATTGAGTACTCTCTTTGTTATAGGGAAGGGGATCTTGTAACCATTCTTAAGGAAACATGGGATAAAATTGGGGAAATTGAACAACTTGCTGAATTAAGATTAATACAAAGCATGAAACAGAGTAAAAAGGCGCTTAACTTAAGCGCCTTGGAAAAAGAAGAGCAGTGAGCTGCCCTCCTTAACCTTAAACCGTGCTAGTCTGGAGTAACTCCGACCAAGATTCTGAAGCCCGATCAAGCAGTGCTAAATGAGAAATACGAGTGCCTTCCTTTATTAGCTCACCTTTTTGCTGATCTAAAGAATAACCATTTTGTAAGGCAATATCCATTGCATCACGGTAATTCATTGCGGCTGTTACAGCTTGATGTTCCGTATGAAATGTCTGTAGTGGAGTTCCATAGTTAATATAACTAAAGTTTGGGAAAAGAATTACACGATAATCCTGGTCACTTACTCTCTCACAAATTACTTTAAAGAAATCATCATTAGTACGAAATACGTTAGACATCTTCATTCCTCCGAACATTGTTATCATGTTTCATCCACATCATTGCTTTTATGTAGTAAAGTTATTATTAAAATAGTAATAAAATTCCTTCTCTTTATCCAGTAGTTATTACCTATTCCAGCTATAGGTTATACCTATAGGCTCTAAAAAACAACTCTCTTTGCAGATGAAGGATTGGATACACGAGAAAAAGGGGCTATGTGCCCCTTAGTTAGTTTCACTATGTTTATGAGTAGAGCTTCTCTTCATACCTAGCTAAAAAGCGTACCGCAAGTGACCATAACAGAAGGTCTCTCTTCTCGTCTGCAGTTTGGGCGCTTAATATAAATTGGGGTAAACTGCAACCATAGCGACTTTCCATATTCATTACGGTATTACGAGAAAGTTTGGCTGACTCTTGTCGTCTATATTCTTCATATTCTTCATCGTCAAAGTAGTCAATTTCAACATATTCATCTTCGTAGTTCATTCATGTTCCCTCCCTCTCAAGGAGATTTTCGTATTTTCTTAATTAATGATTATTTTACAATAACGGGACCGAAAATGCAATTATGGACACTAAAAGTCCCGGCGGTAAAGAAAGATTATTACACAATAGGGAGGAAGCTCTTATGGTACGATTTGGCGTGATAGGAACCAATTGGATTTCAGAGCACTTTATTCAAGCAGCTAGGGATATTGATGAATTTTCTTTAACGGCCGTATATTCCCGAACAAAACAACGCGCAATGGAATTTGGAGCATTAAACAATATTCCACATACTTTTACGGATGTGAAAGAACTAGCGAAATCCAATGTTATAGATGCTGTTTACATTGCAAGCCCCAATTCATTTCATATGAACCATGCTCTACAATGCATGGAGCAAGGAAAGCACGTCCTATGTGAAAAGCCTCTTGCATCTAATACACTCGAAGTCAAACAGATGATAAAATCGGCACAAGACAACGGTGTCATGCTAATGGAAGCAGTGAAATCCAGCTTCTTACCGAGCTTCCAAGCTATTCAAGAAAACTTGCATAAGATTGGAAAAGTACGGAGGATCGTAGCTAATTACTGTCAATATTCTTCTCGATATGATGCTTATAAACAGGGGCATATCTTAAACGCGTTCAATCCAGAATTTTCGAATGGCTCTTTAATGGATATTGGAATCTATTGTATTTATCCTACTGTCATTTTGTTCGGGAAACCAGAGAGTATACAAGCCAGCAGCGTAATGTTAGATTCAGGCGTGGATGGTTCAGGCAGTATCCTATTAAAGTACGAGGAGATGGATGCGGTAATCATGTATTCCAAGATTTCTGACTCTTATCTCCCCTCGGAGATTCAAGGGGAAAATGGATGTATAATCATTGATAAAATCAATCAGCCAAGAAAAGTGGAAATACGATATCGAGATGGTCGTATCGAAGATATCTCACAACCTCAAGTGGATAAGAGTATGTATTATGAAGTGAAGGCTTTTATAAACCTTGTGAAAAAAGGCCAACTAGAATCAAGTTTGAATTCACATCAACGTTCGATAACAGTAATGGAGATCATGGATGAAGTCAGGACCCAAATAGGATTGGTGTACCCTGCAGATAAATAAGATCATTTTTTAGAAAATGCTGTCCCTTCAATTTTACTAGGGGCAGCTTTTTTTTGACAGGAATTTTACTAGGAAAGTCGAATTATGAAACTTTTTCGCAGGTGCGAACGTCTTATTCATAGTAGGTGTCATTATCTGTTTCAAAGGAGTTTTCTCAATGGAGTTGTCAAGAGTTGATCGAAGGAAAAATAGAAAAAAACGAAAAAGGATAATACGTATCACTTTAATGGTTAGTTGCCTCATAATCGGCTTAGTGGGGTTTACAGCGACTTATGAATTCAGACTTTGGTTGGCTGGTAGTTTACTTGTAACCCAACATCATCATTGGGCGAAATATACATTAGTTGGCGAGAAGAAGCTTAATGAACTTCGAAAGGAGCTAGCAACCCCTGAAATCGTAAATAGCGGCCTTTTGACGATTTCGGATCGAGTAGTCGAAGCTTCTGAGAAAAAGGAAGAAACAGAAAAAAAAGAACTTCTGCAAGTTATCCCTATTGAAAAGAAAATGAGCAATTATCATTACTTTAAAGGATATTTATTAAAGGTAAGCGATCCAAACCGAATTCATTTAGTAGAGACATCCGGTGAGCGACGCTCTGGAAAGGGCCTGCCACGAGGAGAATTCATCTCTGAGTTTGTCGAGCGCAAGCAAGCTCTAGCTGGAGTGAACGCTAGTGGTTTTTATGATCCCAATTGGATGGGCTATGGAGAAAAACCATCAGGACTGGTGATATCAGACGGAAAGATCATCCAGAGTAATCTTGGTGGAGGGGAAAGTGCAGTTGCTCTTACTTACGACGGAAAACTAATTACAGGAAACTATACAGCTAAACAATTAGTAAGTGAAATGAATGTAAGAGATGCTGTCTCCTTTAAGCCTCAGTTGATCGTAAATGGAAAAAATTTATTTACAGGAAAAGAGGCAACAAGCTGGGGGATCGCGCCGAGAACGGCTATGGGTCAAACTGCAGACGGCACTATTCTATTTGTTGTCATCGATGGTCGCAGACCAACACATAGTCTAGGGGCATCTATGACTGACATGGCTATGTTAATGGAAGAATACGGGGCCATTAATGCAATGGCATTAGATGGGGGCACTTCTTCCATGCTGGTCACTCGTGATCCTGATACAACGGAATTAAAAATCCTGACAACAGCACCTAACGATGATGAAAGAGGTCGATGGTTACCTAACGCTTGGTTAATTTATTAGAAAGGACGGAATATCAAGGGGCTTTTTCATATATAAGTCACATCAAGGACACAGAATGAACATAATTACCCTTTATAATTGACGAATCATGTTGAAAACAGAAGTAAAGGAGAAAATTATGTTCAATTGGTTTGACCACAAGCTTGGTATCGACTTAGGTACTTCAAATATACGAATCTATCAGAAAGGAAGAGGAATTGTACTAAACGAACCATCTGTTGTTGTTCAACGGAAGGATAATGGAAGTACCGAAGCAGTTGGAAAAGACGCAAAGGAAATGATTGGCCGCATGCCTACTCATCTAGATATCTTGCACCCAATAGAAGACGGGGTTATTGCAAATTATGATGTGACAACTCTCATGCTCAAGTATTTTCTAAGAGAGATAAGAGGTGGACAGAGGTGGCTTAAGGGAACTCATGTTGCTGTATCTGTACCAACTGGTATCACAGAGGTAAAAAAAAGAGCCATACAGGATGCCGTGCAGCAAGCCGGAGCGTCCAAGATCACTTTAATTGAAGAACCACTTGCCGCGGCGATGGGGGCTAACCTAGCAGTAAATGAACCTTGCGGTCATCTTGTGGTAAATATCGGGGGAGCAACAACACAAGCTGCAATTATTTCCCTAGGTGGGATCGTAATTAGCAATTCTATCCCGAAAGGTGGTATGACGGTCGATCGTTCCATCGTAGAGTGGATGAAGAAAAGGCACGGATTGGCTATTGGGCTCCCTACCGCTGAAGATCTGAAAATACAGCTAGGCTTAGCTGTTATGACGGGGGCGGAAGAATATATTGAGGTAAAAGGCCGCAACCTGGCCCATGGATTACCGCAGAAGATAAACCTTCAAAGCATGGAACTTCAATCTTTATTTGATGAATATATTCATTCCATTGTTGAAGTTATCCGACTTACAATAGAAAAATGTCCGCCTGAACTTGCTGGGGACGTGATGCAATGTGGGATTGTTTTATGTGGAGGTGGGGCATTGGTTGGTGGCCTTGAGCATCGTCTGCAAGCAGAATTAGGTATTCCTGTTTGTATAGCTGAGAATCCTGAGCAATGTGTAGTCCTTGGTACAGGCAAACTTCTATATTCACTACCTGAAAAAGGCTTCTTTAAAAAGAACCAAGTCAGTAATACAACAAAAGATAGAAACACAATTGCTGATCAACTAGGAGAAAGTGCAGGTTAATATAGAAGGATGCTATAGGGGTGCCTCAAAACAGGCATCTTTTTTGCGTTCTTTTAACAAATCGTAAGAATGGTTGATTCCTATTTAAAAAGTGGGAAATAGTGTATAATTTAGTTGAAGACGTCCATAGTTAACTTACAGGAGGAGAACTTATGTTAAACCGCTCTTTAGTCCCATCGGATATTGAAATAGCATCAAACGCAAAAATGAAACCGATTTCAGAACTTGTCCAAGACTTAGGCGTAGAGGATCATCATTGGGAGCCCTACGGAAAATATAAAGCAAAGCTGTCCTTATCCGTTCTGGATAAATTAGAGCAAAAACCCGAGGGACACCTCATTCTGGTGACAGCGATTAATCCAACAGCTGCAGGAGAGGGGAAAACAACAGTCACTGTTGGCTTAGGGCAAGCTCTAGCAAAAATCGGAAAGAAATCTGTTATTGCCTTGAGAGAACCCTCTCTTGGTCCAGTATTTGGAATGAAAGGGGGAGCTGCTGGAGGCGGCTATTCCCAAGTTGTACCGATGGAAGATATCAACCTCCATTTTACCGGAGATTTTCATGCTATCACTTCTGCTCATAACTTGCTGGCTGCTCTTATTGATAATCACATCCATCAAGGTAATGCCTTAAACTTAGATCCCCGGAGCATAATATGGAAAAGAGTTCTTGACATGAACGACCGTTCTCTAAGGGATATCGTCATAGGACTAGGTGGAAAGCCAAATGGAATACCTCGTGAAGACGGGTTTGACATTACTGTCGCATCCGAAATCATGGCCATTCTGTGTCTTGTGGAGAGTATAACTGACCTTAAGGAAGCTCTTTCCCGTATGTTAGTAGGGTTCACTTACGATAAGCAACCCATCTATGTTCGTGACCTGGATGCAGCTGGTGCATTGACTGTGTTGCTTAAAGAAGCCATTAAGCCGAACCTCGTTCAAACACTCGAAAATACACCAGCTATTTTACACGGAGGCCCTTTTGCCAATATAGCTCATGGTTGTAATAGCTTATTAGCCACAAAAATGGCAATGAAGCTAGGGGAGTACACGGTGACAGAAGCAGGCTTTGGTGCTGACCTCGGTGCAGAAAAGTTCTTACATATTAAAGCGAGAAAAGGAAAACTAAGACCTTCCGTTGTTGTGATCGTTGCAACAATTCGAGCGCTAAAATGGCATGGTAGAGCGGCTAAAGATCAGTTGAATGAAGAAAATTTAGAAGCTCTAAGAGAGGGTTTCCAAAACCTGACTAAACATGCGGAAACGATAAGAGGTTTTGGACTACCATTTGTTGTGGCTATTAATGAGTTTCCACAAGATACGAAGGGAGAAGTAGAGCTACTCCTTGAACTCTGTAAGGAAGCAGGCTTTCCAGTCAGCCTGACCAAGGTCTGGGAAAAAGGGGGAGATGGCGGAATTGACTTGGCTAGTAAAATAGTAGATTTAGCCGAAAATCCACCATCAAAAGAGTTTCATTACCTATATGAACTTAATGATAGTATTGAAGGGAAAATAACAGCCATCGCAAAGCAGGTGTATGGTGCTTCAAACATTGTCTTTACGGATAAAGCGTTAAACCAGATTAAAGAGTTTACGAAGCAAGGGTGGAGCGGGTTGCCTATTTGCATGGCTAAAACTCAATACTCTTTATCGGATGACCCCAAACAAATCGGAAGCCCCTCTGGATTCGACATTACGATTCGTGAATTTAAGTTATCTCTAGGAGCAGGTTTTATTGTTGCCTTAACGGGAAGTATTTTAACCATGCCTGGTTTGCCAAAACAGCCTGCAGCTCTAAGCATGGATGTAGATTCAAAAGGGTTCATAAAAGGATTATTCTAAAGTGCGTTAGGGTGTCCCAAAAGGTCGGTAAAACCGACTTCTAGGGGCACCCTCACGTACTTTTTTAACTCTATTAACCGATCTTTTGAGACAGCCTCATATTTTGATACTTAGTTAGGGAAAGATGAAGGAAAAGGAGGGATTATCATGACAAAGTCTGATATCGATGATTATCTACAACAAGGTATTCATGGAGCTAGAGAAATTAAACCTGATGAACGCAGAAAATTCTTAGGTACATTAAGAGAACGAGTGGTAGTGGCTTTAACAGAGCGCCAGGTAAAAAGAAAAGGAATCCATCAGAAAGTCGAAGAGCTGATGACTCAACATCCAAAGGCTAAGTTACTCTTGAATGGAACAATAGACTATACCTATTTCTCAGAGTATATGGAGTTAGCTGAAGAGCTGGGAATGCAGTATCGATTTGTTTCCAATCAGGCAAGTGATACGGAAATGGGTCTGATTTTAGCTTATGAACATGCCATTGAACGTGAAGAAATTTTTTTAGAAGATGAAGATGAAAAAGAGATCTCTGAAGCATCTGAGGGAAGAATAAGTTTATTCATTAAGAGACTTTTTCATTGAACACTGTGACAAATTGGAAGAAATAGTGTAAAATTATGTGATTTCAGGTAACACATCGAGGGAATTGAAGTGTATAATAACTGTGAGGGGGGAAAGTATGCTTACATTTAAAAAAATATTATCGACTATTGGTATAGGCTGTGCTAAGGTCCACACTGTTATTTTACAAAAGGCCGTACAGCCAGGACAATCCCTGAAGGGTGAAGTGCATATTTATGGAGGAGCTGTGGAGCAAGACATCCATGGAGTCGACATAGATATTATTGTAGAATACTATAAGGATGAGGATGACTCTGAGACTCATCACCTTGAGTATGTTTTAGGGAGTGCACAAATAAAAGGTTTAGACTCCATTAAAATAGATGAAGAAAAGATATACCCATTTGAAATTGAGATTCCTTACCATGCGCCTCTAACCAATGCGAATCAAGAAATTTCACTGCGCACCTATGTTCATATCCCATTTGCTCCGGACCCTGTAGAAATTCAACCTTTAGCCGTTCATGAGCCAATTGTAGAGACTTGTTTTAATTTGTTTGCACAAGAGGGATATGAATTTGGGATGGGCAGTGGTATGTTACGCTTCCGAACTCATGAACCGGATGATATTCCCTTCACCCAGGGTTTTATTCTGCATAAGTGGACAGGTAACGATGTCTTGGAAATAAAGTTCAGCTTTTCGTTTGAAGAAGAATCCGTCGTATTAAACATCTCGGATCATTCTCCTTTCATTTTCTCAAGGACAAACGAAAAAGATAAAGGGGAACAATTAAAGGAATTAGCCAAATGGATACAGGCAGCAACTTAGTGAGTTGCCTGTATCTATTTTTTACAAATCAGTTTAGTTCTATTATTCCGAAAAATAGTAGAATGAAAAATAATTGTTTTTCAAAACTATATTATAATATAAAATAATAAAAGAAGAGCTATAAAGTAACTGCCTGATTGTTATTGTAAAATTCATTTTGAAAACGGTTGCAACAAGGCGGTTATCAGCTACGTTTACAATTACGTTTCCATTGGGAGGATGAGAAGGTTGTCTGAGGAGAAAAAGGGTCTTCATGAAAATTCAAGTCTAGAAAAAGGAATACATATGGATTTTAGAAAGGATTTAACCTACGGTGATTATCTTCATCTTGAACCAGTATTAAATAGTCAACATCGATTATCAGATCATCATGATGAGATGCTCTTTATTATTATTCATCAAACATCAGAACTCTGGATGAAATTAATCCTCCACGAGATGCAAGCCGCAATCGATTGTATTCGAAATAATCAATTAGATCCATCGTTTAAGATGTTATCTAGAGTTTCTAGGATACAGCAGCAGTTAATTCAATCATGGGATGTTCTATCAACCTTGACCCCATCAGAATACATGGAATTTAGGGACAAGCTAGGTTATTCATCAGGATTCCAATCTTATCAAAATCGATTAATCGAATTCAGTTTGGGTCATAAGAACGCGGATTTATTAAAAGTATTCAGCCATCAACCAGATGTCTTTAATCGATTGCAATACGCAATCCAGCAGCCAAGTATCTATGATATGGCTATTCGTGCATTGGCCGCACGAGGACTATCCATCGACCATGATTACTTAGAACGTGACTGGACTCAAGATTATCAGGCTAACTCAAGCGTAGAGGCGGCATGGCTAACGGTATATAGAGATACGGAAAAGTATTGGGATTTATATGAATTGGCAGAAAAGCTTGTAGATATAGAGGACCGCCAACAACAATGGCGCTATAACCATATGAAAACGGTAGAAAGAATCATTGGGTATAAGCGTGGAACAGGGGGATCATCAGGAGTTCACTATTTGAGACAAAGGTTAGAGCATCGTTTCTTCCCTGAATTGTGGAGTATCCGTACCTTATTATAATTATTCTATAGTTAGCCGTTACTTTGCGGCTAACTTTTTTAAGTTTGCATAAATTGTAACAAAAAGTTTTAGGATATATTGGATTGTCCTCAAAATGATATGATAAAATAACCAAGAAATAGAGTAGCAATTATTGTTATAATAGGAAATACATAAACCCATTTTGACAAAGAAGGTAGTGTGGACTGATGAATAAACTTGTTCAGCAATTAAATGAAACCATCCAAACAGAAAATCCAGCCATTTTTGATATGCTCTCCTCTCTAGGGAAAGCTATCTATTTCCCTAAAGAAGGAATATTAAGTCAATCTGCTGAAGCGAAGGCAAAGGCCAATAAGTATAACGCTACAATTGGAATAGCTATTGAAAACAAGCAACCTATGCATTTTCAATTAATTCAAGAGACCTTGTCGGCCTACCAACCAAAAGATCTATACGAATATGCACCACCTGCTGGAAAACCGGAACTACGCTCTGCATGGAAGAAGAAGATATTGAGTAATAACCCAACCCTAGAAAGTAAGAACCTAGGCAACCCTATTATAACGAATGCCCTTACCCATGGTCTTAGTGTAGTTGCCGATCTTTTTGTAGACAGCGAAGACGTTGTCATTATCCCTGACAAAAATTGGGAGAACTACGAATTAACCTTCGGAATTCGAAGAGGGGCAACATTTAGTTATTACCCTTTATATAACGAAGAAAGAAAGTTTAACTCCCAAGGCTTAAAGAAGGCTATTTTAGAACAGAAGGGAAAAGGAAAAGCGATCGTTCTTCTAAACTTTCCAAATAATCCTACGGGATACACACCTACACAAGATGAGGGTAAAGAGATTGTTCAAGCTCTTCTTGCTGGTGCAGAAGAAGGTATTAATATAGTAGCAGTAACTGACGATGCATACTATGGACTTTTCTTCGAAGATTCCCTTCGCGAATCCCTATTTAGCCAATTAGCACATCTTCACCCTAGAATTCTACCAATTAAGGTGGATGGGGCTACGAAGGAAGAATATGTTTGGGGATTCCGAGTTGGCTTTGTAACCTATGCATCCGAGAGTGATGCACTACTAGCTGCATTAGAGCAAAAGACAATGGGCATTATTCGTTCTACAATCTCAAGTGGTCCTCATCCATCCCAGACGTTTGTTCTTCATGCCTTAACCCATCCGGATTATGAACAACAGAAGCAAGAAAAGTATGAGATCATGAAGGGAAGAGCGAATCGCGTTAAGCAGGTTCTGAAAAATGAAAAGTATGCCGATGCTTGGGATTACTATCCATTTAATTCTGGATACTTTATGTGCTTAGAATTAAAGACGGTACCGGCAGAAGAAGTGCGAGTACACTTGTTAAATCAATACGGCATCGGTGCTATTGCACTAGGTCAAACAGATCTTCGTGTTGCTTTCTCGTGTGTAGAAGAAGAAAATATCGAAGAGATTTTTGAACTTATTTACCAAAGTGTTAAGGACATTGAGGCCCCCACAAGCGCAAGATAGAGAGGCTTTAGCCAATAAGTAAGAGGGGTTGCTAGAAAGGAATATTGGGTAGCTCAGGGTAATGAGCTACCCAATATTTGTTGTGCTTTTTTAACAGCTTCCTCTGTTGGAGGAGAGATATCCTTTAGAGTGTAAGGAAGACCTAAGTGTTCCCATTTATGCACTCCCATTTCATGGTACGGAAGAACTTCCACGCGTTCTACGTTATTTAACGTACCAATAAAAGCTGACAATGCCTTTAGATCCTCTTCAGCATCTGTAATACCAGGTACAAGAACATGACGAATCCATACAGGTATTTCCTTATTGGATAAATACCGTGCAAATTCTAGAATATGCTCATTTGGCAGTCCAGTGAGTTGCTTGTGTTTGTCAGAATAAATATGTTTAATGTCTAGGAGCACAAGATCTGTATGAAGAAGTAGGCTATCTAAGGCATCCAAAAAACTTAAACTGTGACTAAAACATCCACCGGAAGAATCTATACAGGTATGAATCCCAAGTTTTTTACATTCCTTGAATAGTTTGGCTAGGAAAGCCGCTTGAAGTAAAGGTTCACCACCACTGACCGTAATGCCTCCTCCAGATGCCTTCATAAAGGGGAAATAAGCCTTAATATCCGAAACTAACTCTTCTACGGTTATCGTTCGTCCTTTTCCAATATCCCACGTATCTGGATTGTGGCAGTATTGACAGCGCAACAAACAACCTTGCATAAATACGATATACCGAATACCCGGACCATCCACCATCCCCATGGTTTCAATCGAATGAATATGCCCAATTTCGTGCATGTTTTCCTCCTATGTAAAACTTTTTTATTATGAATAAAACTTATCACAGGCACATGATTTAATCGAGTGTCTTTAGTGTGAACAGTTTGACCATAGAATCATTGTGGATATGTTTAACAGCAGCTTGTTGGTATAGGCGCTGATTGTTCGTGGAATATTAGCCTTGATGCATAAAAGGTATCAAGGGAGTGAACCATAAGATGAAATACAATCGTTTAATTATTTTTACCCTGATTATGGTACTTAGCTTTTTCCTGCCGAATGTACTATCCCATGCAGAGGGCTTAAGCGACACACCATACCACTTTGGATTTAAAAAGAGTAAGAATGGACAGCTTGCCTCTATTAATCAAGAAGGCTTTAAGAGCATTGTTGAAAAGCATGGCGCTATTTTTCTAGGAGATACAACAAAAAAAGAACTGTACTTAACTTTTGACAATGGGTATGAGAATGGGTATACCCCAAAGATTCTAGATGTTCTTAAAGAGAAGAAAGTACCCGCTATCTTTTTCGTAACCGGACATTATATTAAAGATCAACCTGAGTTACTAAAGAGAATGGTTAGCGAAGGGCATCTAATAGGGAACCATTCTTGGAGCCATCCTGATATGAGTCGCATCCCAACGGACAAAATGAAGACGGAATTAAATCGAGTAAGAGATGAGGTCATTCAATTAACTGGGCAACCAGAAATGAAATATCTTCGAACACCCCGAGGAATCTTTAGTGAGAGAACATTGGCAGTCAGTAAAGAGTTAGGGTTCACAAACGTGTTTTGGTCAGTGGCTTATAAAGACTGGGATACAAAGGTGCATATGGGACCCCGTTATGCTTACGAAAAAGTAATGGGTCAACTTCATCCCGGTGCGGTCATCCTGCTTCACTCTGTTTCCAAAGACAATGCGCAAGCCCTAGGACAAATTATTGATGATGCAAGAAAACAGGGGTATGAATTTAAAAGCTTAGATCAACTACAAACCAAAAATTATTAATTTTATTAACCCTCATTTTCCCCTGTTCAGGAAGATGGGGGTTTTTTATCTTTCAAAATTGAAAGCAAACTTTTCATTTTTGAAAGAATGATTTACCCATTATCCGTTAAGTGCGAATCTTCGCAATGGCATGAAATTTGCATTACCTATAAGAGACAGATGTTGTCATGGTAAGGAGGCGAAGAAAAATGAATATCGAGTACAAACATACCTTTCCTTTTTCGCAAGATATCGTATGGATGCTCATCCAAGATGAAAGGATACTCCGAAATTCAATCCCAGGCTGTCAAAGCTTTATAAAAGGAGATGGAGACCTTTATTTAGTAGAAATGGGGTTGAGTGTAGGTCCTGTTAAAGGAGCTTTCACCGGGGAAGTACAGCAAGTAGATCAAGTTGCCCCCTCATCCTATAGGCTTCTGCTGAAGGGGAAAGGTAAGCCAGGGGAAATTGATGCTATTGCAAATATGAAACTTGAAGAAGTAGAGAATGGCACACAGGTCGTATGCACAGCAGATGTCCGTGTAACAGGTATGTTAGCTTCAATTGGTCAAAGGATTATGAACGGATTCGCTAAGCTCATACTAGGTCAATTCTTTAAGTCTGTTGAAAAAGAAATGAGTGAGTTAGAAGCGCATTCTTAAAGGGGGGGAAAGAACCGTGGCAGTTGAAAATGTAAACGTTTCGTTTTCCGTTAATGGAGTCCAAAAATGTTCTTCGGTTGAACCGAGGAAGTTGTTGGTGCATCACTTACGCGATGATTTAGGCTTAACAGGAACCCATATTGGCTGTGATACTAGTCAGTGCGGAGCCTGCACTGTAATGGTCAATGGAGAAGCAGTCAAGTCATGCACGGTTTTAACGGTACAAGTAGAAGGATCCCAAGTCCTTACAGTCGAAGGTCTTGGAACGATGCAGCAGCTGCACCCCATTCAAAAAGGATTCTGGGAAGAGCACGGACTACAATGCGGTTTCTGTACTCCAGGTGTTATGATCGCCATGGTTAACCTCTTAGATAGTAATCCTAACCCAACCGATGAAGAGATTCGCGATGGATTAGAAGGTGTCATTTGCCGATGTACGGGTTACCAGCATATCGTTAATGCTGTAAAACATGCCGCACAACTGATAGCCGAATCCAAAAAGCTAGAAATCATGCCAATTGGGGAGGGGAGTTAACGATGAATGGAATGGTTGGGACAAGAACCAAGAGAAAAGAAGATCCCCGTTTCATAACTGGAAACGGCCACTTCACGGATGATATTCATCTCCCAGGAATGACCTACGCTGCTATGCTTCGAAGTCCTCATGCACATGCACGTATAGTCAGTATTGATGTAAGTGAAGCATTGCAACACCCCCAAGTATTAGCTGTTTATACAGGGCAAGATCTATTAAACAAGATGAAATCGGTTCCTACCTACTGGTATGTACCGGGGTGCAATTTAATTGCGAAAGATCGGAACCCTCTAGCCATAGATAAAACACATTATGTTGGAGAAGGCGTAGCTTTTGTCATTGCGAAGGATCGCTATTCCGCCCGCGATGCTATAGAGCTGATCGAGGTGATTTACGAGGAACTACCAGTTGTAGTTAATCACGAGGACGCAATGGAAGAAGGAACCGTATTAGTTCATGAAGATGTCCCTAATAATATCGCCTTTCATTGGAAGCCCACTAGCGTGCCGGACGAAGTGTTTGAACAAGCAGAGGTGGTTGTAAAACAACGTTTTATAGAACAGCGACTCATCCCCAATCCAATGGAAACAAGAGCTGCAGTGGCCCAATATAACGCAGGCAGTGGGGATATGACATTATGGTGTACATCGCAAAATCCACACATTCACCGGAATGTATATGCCGACGTTTTAGGAATCTCTGAGGCTAAGTTACGTGTGATTTCTCCAGACATCGGCGGCGGGTTTGGGGCGAAAATTGGAGTATATACAGAAGAAGCGCTGACCGCCTATGCGGCTAGAGATTTGAACTGTCCAGTGAAATGGATTGAAGACCGCCATGAACATTTTATGGCAACGAATCATGCCAGGGACGAGATTATCGATGTCGAACTTGCCGGACAAAAGGATGGAACCATGACGGCAATACGGGTGAGAAACATCGCCAACTTGGGTGCCTATGTATCAACCATGGGGGCTGCCGTACCGACACTTTGCTTTGGTTTAATGGCTCCTGGCGCTTACGATATTTCCTTAGCTGGAGTAGAGGTCATTGGCGTTTACACCAACACTACGCCCACAGATGCCTACAGAGGAGCAGGCAAGCCTGAGGCTGCTTATCAAATTGAAAGAATCGTAGATTTATTTGCTGATAGCATTGGCATGGATCCTGTGGAGGTTCGGAAAAAGAACCTTATTTCGAAAGAAAAATTCCCTTATAACAGTGCTATGGGTTGTGTCTATGACAGCGGTAATTACCACGAAGCATTAGATATTGCACTCCAGATGGTACAGTATGAGGAATTTTTAAAACAACAGGAAGAACTCCGTAAGAAAGGTCGCTATCTAGGGATTGGATTCTCAACTTATGTGGAATTGTGTGGGCTTGGACCTTCTAAGGTAGCCGGCGCCACCGGATTCCAAGGTGGATTATGGGAGAATGCAACCGTCCGAGTTCATCCAACCGGAGCAGTCACGGTCTTTACCGGTACTTGTCCACATGGACAGGGGGAGGAAACAACATTCGCTCAAATTATTGTTGATAAATTTGGTGTGCCTTTAGAAAGCATAGAAGTCATCTACGGAGATACACAGATTATTGCTCAAGGTTGGGGTACCTATGGGTCCCGAACAACGGCAGTAGGTGGAGCTGCATTAGCTATTGCTGCAGATCGGGTGTTTGCAAAAGCCAAGAAAATAGCCGCTCATGAACTAGAGGTCTCTGAAGATGAGCTCAACTTTGAACGCGGAGTCTTTTCCCGTAAGGATTTGCCTGAATCCAAAAGAACATTCATTGAAATCGCCAAGTCGGCTAATATGTCTTGGAATTTACCTGAGGGAATGGAACCTGGATTAGAAGCTCAGGCGTTCTTTGACCCCGAAAATTTTGTTTTCCCGTTCGGAACACATATTTGTATTGTAGAAGTTGACGTAAAGACAGGCACAATCAACTTGCAACGTTATATCGCGGTTGATGATGTAGGCAACCTTATTAACCCGATGGTCGCGGAAGGGCAGGTACATGGCGGGATTGCCCAAGGTATCGGTCAAGCTCTATGGGAGTCTGCAGTATATAACGAACAAGGTCAGCTTGTAAGCGGTACTTTTATGGATTACACAATGCCTAAAGCCAGATTTTTACCTAAGATTGAAACTGCCTTTACCCAAACACCTTCCCCCGTTAACCCCTTAGGAGTTAAAGGAGTCGGTGAAACAGGAACTACAGCAGCTCCTCCAGCCGTGGTGAATGCCGTCATGAATGCTTTACAACCCTTTGGAATAAAAGCACTTGATATGCCTTTAACACCCGAAAAAGTATGGAAAGCCTTACAAAAGGAGGGGACAAAAGTTGATTCCTAACTCATTTGGATATATTAGAGCAAATACGGTCGAAGAAGCCATAAACTTGCTTAAGGAAGAGGGTGGCCAAGGAAAATTGCTTGCTGGTGGGCATAGTCTAGTTCCTTTGATGAAGTTCCGGCTAACCACTCCAACTAAACTCATTGATATCAGTAGAATTGCTGAACTGCGTGGGGTAAAAAAGCAAGGGGAAAGATTGGTCATTGGAGCTCTAACCACTTATAAACAAATACAAAACGATCAACTTGTCTTAGATCACCTTCCGGTCTTGGCGGAAACTGTCCGGCAAATTGGTGACATTCAAGTAAGGAATCGAGGAACCATTGGAGGAAACCTCTCGCATGCAGACCCAGCTGCAGATTTGCCAGCGTTAGCTTTAGCATTGGATGGATTAATTGAGCTCCAAGAAGAAGACGGTGCTCAGCTCATTGAAGCCGCTGACTTTTTCTTAGGACCTCTCGTAACCGCTATGTCGGACACAAGTATCTTAACCTCTGTAACACTAGCCATTCCGCCCGAACAGGCGAAGGGGACTTACCTCAAATATCCCCACCCGGCTTCAGGTTACGCTGTAGTAGGGGTTTGTGTTATCGCCAGAAAAAATGAACAAGGTGTCATAGATTATGCACGGGTAGCAATAAACGGTGCAAGTGACGTCGCATATCGTGCGACAAGTGTAGAAACTGCACTTGTGGGTGAACAGGCGACTCTTGAGACCATCAAAAAGGCTGCGGCATTCGCGGCAAACGATGCGGAAATGGGAGAGGATCATTTTGCTTCTTCGGAATACCGCAAGCAGCTATGTCAGGTATATACGGAACGCGCATTAAATAAAATACTGCTCTAGCATATTAGGAAAAGACAGGGGCATATTTTTACCCCTGTCCCCTTATATAAGAAAGGGGAGGTGAAAGGGACGTTGATAGAAAATCGTGAAGTGGCTAAGGCCGTCTACACCTCTCTTCGGGAGGGGCGTGGTGGAGCACTAGTTACCCTTATTCAAGTTCGTGGATCCGCCTACAAACGTGCTGGCGCTATGATGTTCGTTGATGCAGAAGGAAAAACCACTGGTTTGATTTCTGGGGGATGTCTTGAGAACGATGTAGCAGAAGTTGCTATGCAAGTTTTGGCTGATGGAATTCCTGTCATTCGACAATATGCAATGGATGAAGATGTTGTATGGGGGTTGGGGTTGGGTTGTCCAGGCACAATAGAGCTCTATATTCAGCCCGTTACGACAGATTCATCAAGAGTAATCTATTCCTGGGCAGAAAGTATGTTAGAGAATCGGGCATCTGTAATGTTTACTCTAATAAGTGAAGGGAAAGAGTTTGGGCAACAGATTCTCATTCATCAAGACAAGGAACCTACGGGAACTACTCAATACTTATTAAAAAAAGAGAGTTTGATGAAGTGGGCTTATCACAAGTTATCAGAACAAAATCCTAAATCAGAGTGCGATTCCATAAGATTGGGGAAGGGGCAGATCGTAAGCACGTTTGCCAATGTGTATGTCCCACCTATTGAACTCATCATCTTTGGTGCAGGGCATGATGCCATCCCTTTAGCCCAATTAGGGCATATCACCGGGTTTAAAACAGTTATTGTTGATCCCCGTGAGGCATTCAACCATGTGGAACGATTCCCCTATGCTGAGCGGAAGCTAATACACGGCGATTCTCTTAATACAGAACTGTTACCCATTAGTAATCGTTCCTATTGTGTCATCATGAATCATCATATTATTCGAGACGAGCAAGCGCTAAGCTTTCTATTGGAATCAGAAGCTGCCTATATTGGAGTACTAGGACCACTAGTGCGTAAGAACCGAATACTCGATAACATTAAAGGCCAAGGAAAACGGGTTCCAAAGCCAAAGATCTCTCGAATTCATGGACCTGTTGGCTTAGATATTGGAGCCTATACGCCAGAAGAAATTGCTATAAGTATCGTAGCGGAAATCTTAGCTGTACGTAATGATCACACCGGAGGATTCTTGAGAGAAAAATCACAGATCCACCAACATAGCTGTAACACGGTCCTTCAAGCATGATGAACTCCATTTCTGCCGTTATCTTAGCAGCTGGAATGTCTACCCGAATGGGGGAATGCAAACCGTTAATCAAGCATAAGGGTAAGACTTTCCTAGAACATGCGATAGAGCTAGCCCGAAGTGTCGAAGTATTCCAAATTGCAATCGTTGTCGGACACGAAAAAGAACGAATACAAGAACAAATTCAAATTCAGGATTCCCGCCTGCGCTGGATTTACAATCCAGACTACATCAAAGGACAATCCTATTCCCTCAAGGCAGGTTGGCATTCTTTAGGCTCTTCTCCAGGCGTTATGGTTTTCCTTGCCGATATGCCTTTGATAGAGAAAAGGACAGTTAACATGATTTTCGAAGAAGGAAGAAAGAAGTTGCATCAAAAATCATCCTTTGTTGTTCAGCCTTGCCATTATGGAACAAAAGGACATCCTGTCTTTTTTGGTCATATAGGATTAGATGCACTTGAGTTATTAGAAGGGGATACTGGAGGCAAATCTCTTATCTCTTCGGTTCCTAATTACTATGGGATAAATATAGATGATAAAGGGATCTATCGGGATTTCGATACCCCTGAAGAGTTAAATCAACTTAATAGTGAGGTGAATGTTCATGACGCGTTATGAGCACGGTGGAGATGAATTTATCTTTGTCGAATTAGCAGAAGAGATGAGCCTAGAAGCAAATTTTAAAGCTATGGCCATCACCAATAAGGTAAGAGAGAAGCAATATCCAGGTATCATTGATATTTGTCCTTCTAATGCGTCTTATATGGTCCGAGTTAATCCTGACCTTTTTCACCCTGAACAATTGATTCAGGAATTAAGAACTCTTGAACAACAAGTCACAATTGATGATTTTGAAATCTCAGCTCGAATTGTGGATGTACCCATCCTATTTGAAGATCCTTGGACGCATGAGGCTGTAATGAGATTTAGAGATCGACATCAAGATCCGAATTCGACCGACTTGGAGTATGCTGCTCGAATTAATGGTTATCAATCAAAAGAAGCCCTCATTCAAGCTATTACCGATTTCCCTTACCTCGTTTCTATGGTTGGCTTTGTTCCGGGACTGCCTTGGTGCTACCAAATGGTACCAAGAGAACAGCAAATTGAGGTGCCGAAATATGTTCGTCCACGTACCTTTACTCCAGAACGAGCGTTTGGCTTCGGTGGTGCATTTGCCGTGATATATCCTGTACAGGGGGCAGGTGGTTATCAATTGTTTGGAGTGGCTGCTGCTCCAATTTATCAAAAGGAACCTACTCTTCCCGATTTCCAGGACAGCATGACGTTCCCTCGTCAGGGTGATATCTTTCGATATCGTAAGATTGATCGTGATGAGTTTGATACCATTCGTATGCAAGTGGAACAAGGAACCTTCCGTTACCTAACCAAGGAGATAACCTTTACACCTCATGATGTAATACAAAATCCAAAGCAATTTTCAGAGAATGTGTTGGGGAGGTTGTACAGATGATCAAAGTTATCAACCCCGGTTTGCAGACGACCGTACAAGATTTAGGACGTATGGGATACTACGAAATTGGTATGCCACCTTCTGGTGCGATGGATAAGTATTCCCATCGGGCAGCAAATCTGTTAGTTGGTAACGATGAATTTGCAGCCACACTTGAAATCACCTATATGGGACCAACATTAGAATTTCAACAAGATGCTGTCATCGCCCTAACTGGTGGAGACATTCCACCGCGAGTTAATAACACTCCTGTTTCCATGTGGGAAACCATTCAGGTGAAGTCGGGCGATCAATTATCATTTGATTTCGTCAAACAGGGAGCAAGGGTCTATCTTGCTATTGCGGGAGGCTTTGAAGTCCCGACCGTTTTGGGTTCAAAATCTACTTATACCTTGTGCGGAATTGGTGGGTATGAAGGGCGAGCCTTACAAACAGGAGATCTACTAAAAGTAGGAGATGGGATGCAACGACCTGTACGAGTGGGGACTTGTGTGCCAAAGGGTCTTATTCCTGAGTTTAGCAGAACGCATGAGATTCGCGTGATCATGGGGCTATGCAGTTACAGACTTACGGACGAAAGTAAAGATCGCTTTCTCTCCCTTGAATGGACAGTTACCCCTGAAGCGAATCGAGTGGGGTACCGGTTTAAAGGAGAAAGACTAAATTTTGTACCTAGAGAACAACCGTTTGGTGCGGGGAGCAATCCTTCTAATGTCGTTGATCTAGGATATCCTATCGGATCTATACAAGTTCCTGATGGTGTGGAGCCAATCTGTCTATTAAACGACGCCGTGACAGGCGGAGGGTATGCAACCATTGCTACTGTTATCAGTACGGATCTCAATCGTATGGCCCAGATCAAGACCAATGAAAAAGTACGCTTTCTTCCTGTGACACTAGATGAAGCTTTGGAGGCAAGAAGGGTGCTAAATGATAGGCTCAATCAAATTAAACAAATAACAAATAAGTAGGAGGTTTGGTGTTCATGAGTGATCACACTGTTATGTCTCCGATTCCTGGAGTTTTTTACCGAAAGCCCTCTCCAGACCAAGAAGACTATGTGAAAGAAGGACAGCATGTGAATGCTGGGGATATCCTGTGCCTGATAGAAGTAATGAAAAACTTCTACGAGGTTAAGGCTGAAACGAACGGCGTTATCGAGCGATTTTGCGTTGAGAATGAAGATGTTGTAGATGCAGGACAGCAAATCGCCATTCTTCGAGTAGAATAATACAGCGAAGTGGAGGACTCTATGGCAACTTTTGAGAAGATTATGATCGCCAACAGGGGAGAAATTGCGCGAAGAATTATTCGCACATGCCGTAAGATGGGAATCAAAACGGTTGCCGTCTATTCTGAAGCAGATCTCGAAGCCCCATATGTAGAGGAAGCAGATGAAGCGGTTTGTATCGGACCAGCACAAGCAAAAAAAAGTTATTTGGACATAGAAAAAATCATTCAAGCAGCTAGGGAAAGTGAAGCGGATGCGATTCATCCAGGATATGGTTTTCTATCGGAGAATCCTCAACTCGTTCGCCGGTGTGAAGAAGAAAACATCGTTTTTATTGGACCGGATGCCCTGCAAATTGAACGCATGGGAAGCAAGATCGAAGCAAGACTTCATATGAAACAAGCGGGTGTACCAGTAGTACCTGGATGGGATGGAAAATTAGATCGTGTAGAAGACGCCCTAAGCATTGCAGAACAAGTAGGTTATCCTATTATGCTTAAAGCTAGTGCTGGTGGTGGCGGGATAGGAATGCAATTAATTCATTCCGAAGCAGATCTACGTAAATCCTTTGCTTCTACTATGCAACGAGCGTCGTCTTCCTTCGGTGATGGAACGTTATTCATCGAAAAATGGATTGAAAACCCTCATCATATCGAAGTTCAAGTCGCTTGTGACGCATATGGAAATGCTGTTCATTTATTTGAACGAGAGTGCTCCGTTCAGAGAAGAAATCAAAAGATTATAGAAGAAACACCCTCGCCTTTTCTCGATCCATTGACGAAGAAGCGTTTGCTTGAAACCGCATTAGCTGGTGTGAAGCACATAGGGTACAAGAATGTAGGAACGATGGAATTCATTATGGATGAGCATAAAAACTTTTACTTCCTTGAAATGAATACGCGGCTCCAAGTGGAGCATCCCATTACGGAAGAAACAACAGGAATCGATCTGGTTGAACTGCAAATCCGTCTGGCGGAAGGCGAGAAGCTACCATTTGTGCAAAGCGATATCCAACAGACTGGTCATTCCATAGAGTGCAGACTATATGCAGAGGATCCAAAGACCTTCTTTCCATCTCCTGGTACTATTCAAGAGCTTCACCTTCCGGACCAAGACGTTCGGTTGGATTTCGCTGTTAAACAAGGAACGAAGGTCAGTCCTTTCTATGATCCAATGATTGGCAAGATCATTACTCATGCTTCAACTCGCGAACTAGCCATCGAAAAAATGAAGGACTGTTTGAAGCAGGTAGAGGTCCATGGAATAACAACCAACCTTCTATTATTAGAACAAGTGATGGGCGATAGAGGATTTATCGAAGGGAACTATACGACTAGACTAGTAGAGTCTGTGTGGGATGAGGGAGGATCATAAGCGTGTTTAAAGTAGACCTTAATTGTGATATGGGAGAGAGCTTCGGCAATTATGTATTAGGAAATGATGAAGAAATGATGCAATATATTTCATCTGCGAATATTGCTTGTGGGTATCACGGGGGAGATCCCCATGTCATAAGAAGGACAGTCGAATTAGCGAAAAAGTACGGTGTAGGCATCGGAGCGCATCCCGGCTTTCCCGACTTAATGGGTTTCGGACGACGCTATATGACGTGTACAGCTGTGGAAATAAAAGACTACGTTACTTATCAGGTAGGTGCCCTGCGAGAATTTGCTCGTGCCAATAGGGTGAGGATTCAGCATGTGAAACCTCACGGCGCCCTATATATGAAGGCGATGGAGGACAAGACGATAGCTCGTGCCATCCTTGAAGCCATTGCTGAAGTGGACCCCGAAACCATTGTATTTGCACTGAATGGGTCGGAGGTCTATGAAGAAGCGAAAATCATGGGGATTCCCGTTGCAAGAGAAATGTATTCTGACCGACAACATACGGTAACAGGATCGATTGTGTTAACACGAAGTGGTCCGTTAATTCAGGATGTTCAAGCCATGGCAGAGCGAGTCGTAAAGATGGTCAAGGAAGGGAAGGTCATCGCCCACACAGGCGAAGAAGTCGATATGGTGGCTGACACCATTTGCATTCATGGTGATACACCCAGAGCACCTGAATTGGCGTCAGTTATTGTTAAAGAACTCAAAAAGAACGGGATTGGGATTTCTCCCGTGACAAAATTACTAGGAGTGGGCTAGAGAATGCCCCTCCTTCTTTTTGTATTAGATCAAAATCTAAAAAGAATGTCCATTACCTTTAATGTTTGGTATAATTTGGTTTGTAGGAATTACGGTTGATAAGGAGGACCTGTTGTGATTCTTTGGAAAGAGATTCTACAACCTATCCAAGTGATCATCTCACCTGAAGATACGTTGCTTGAAGTCCTTATTGCCCTGGAGCAAAATGAAGCCGAGATTGCCTTCGTTCATAAAGCGAAGAGGTGGCTAGGATACATTGATCGAGATCACTTGTTGAAGCAACTTACTACTCATTCGAATCTACACCAACCCATCCAGTACAGAATAGACGTTCTGAAAGTACCCGAACATGTACATGTAGAATCATACCATAATATTTCTGTTGTCCTCGGCATGGATGTGGAAGGTGCGGTCACGGGCTACAGTACGGTAAAACAGGCAAAGAGTCGAATAAACCAGATCCAACTTGAACACATGAATGGGATCCTTAACGGTGCAGGAGTAGGTGTCATCACGACAAATGAGAACCTTGAGATTCAATTTATAAATGAAACAGCGGAAAAAATATTGGGGCTTTCAAGGTCTTTCTTGCTTTACAGAAACTATAAGACACTCCTCACAGTGGACCGAGATTTAGAGGAAGTCCTTCAAGGCGAAAGGTTTGTAAGTGTGAACAGCTCCCTTAACTTTAAGCAGATCAGCGGGAATTTCACTCCCCTCTTCTTAGATGGAAAGATTACGGGACTTGTTCATATTTTCTTCCTCCGAGAAGAATTTGAAGAAGCTGTACAAGAACTGGAATTTGTAAGAAATCTCTATTCCGACCTACAGGCTGTTTACTCTTCCTCACACGAACAAATTCTTGTAGTGAATCCTGAAGGGAAAATCATCCGTTTAGCTGGTTCTTTCTTAAAGGAATTCTGGATGCTAGATTCATCGGATGATGTCATTGGACAAACAGTCAAACAATTCGAGAGCAGAGGTATATTCCAGCCTAATATTGTAGAGTTATGTCTGAAGAAGAAACAGAAACTAACCAGTATCCAAGAAACCATCTATGGAAGGAAAATCTGGTCTGTTGCAACTCCTATCTATCATAAGGATAAACTTGAAAAAATCGTGATTGTCTCTCGAGATATCACGAAAACGAATCAATTAAAAGAGAAGTTAAAGCTGGCTCGAAAAGCTAACGACGCGTACAAACAGGAGATAGACGAGCTACAAGCTAAGAATCAATTTTCACGTTCCCTTATCTATCGCTCACGGATTATGGAAGATCTAGTAGACGAAATGAAATTAATTGCCCAGGTTGATTCTACTGTACTACTAACAGGAGAATCTGGAGTAGGCAAGGAGGTCTTTGCTAGAGCGATTCACGAAACCAGCAGAAGAAGAGATCAACCACTAATACGAGTCAACTGTGGAGCGATTCCAGATAACTTAATAGAAAGCGAACTATTCGGTTATGAGAGAGGAGCTTTCACGGGTGCAGACCAAAAGGGGAAACCTGGATTTTTCGAACTAGCGAACGGCGGAACCATATTTTTAGATGAAATAGCCGAATTGCCTTTAAGTATGCAAGTCAAGCTGCTACGAGTATTACAAGAACGAGAAGTGACACGGGTAGGAGGTACGCGCACCATTCAAATGGATGTTCGTGTGATTGCTGCCACAAATCAAAATATAAAGGAATTAGTAAATGAGGGTCGGTTTAGAGAGGACTTATATTATCGATTAAATGTCATACCTTTACGAATTCCGCCTCTCCGGGAAAGAACGGAAGATGTCGTTTCCCTGTGCCTTCATTTTTTACAGCAGTTCAACCGCACGTACGAAAAGGACAAAAATTTGTCTAGGGAAGCTTTAGAGGTACTGGAAAGCTACGATTGGCCAGGAAATGTAAGAGAATTACAAAATATAATTGAAAGACTATTAGTGACTAGTAGAAAAGAATTCATCCAACAACAAGATGTGTTGAGCGTATTATATGGAGATTCAAAAGCAACACGCTCAAAACCTATGGTATACGAAATCATGCCACTTAAGGAAGCGGTTAAAGAGCTTGAGAATCAGTTAATTGAACTTGGGCTCAAGAAGTACGGAACCGCATCTAAAGTTTCGGAAGTACTTGGAGTTAGTCAGGCTACCATCAGTCGGCGTATACAAAAGATGATTAGGTAAATAGGGAAAGTGAGGACAAGTCATGTTTACCTTACCAGAGACACGATTTGAGTTTGGCGGTGACGAATACATATATGCTGAGATCTCTCGTGATATGAGTGCAGAAAGTAACTTCAAGGCCTTAGCCATAACAAAAGAGCTTCAGCGTAGAAACATACCAGGTATCGTCGATATTTGCCCCTCGAATGCTTCTTATCTTGTAAGATTCAACCCTGAATTGATATCACCACATGACTTACTAGATTATTTAAAGGATATTGATATAACGAAGAGTAATCCTGCTGAACTTAATCTTAGCATTCGAATGGTGGAGATCCCTACATGGTATGATGATCCTATATCTAAAGAATATTCTATGAGATCTAGGTCTCGACACCAAGAACCAGATCTATCTAACTTTGAGTTTGTCATGAAAGTAAACGGTTACAAAGATAAACATAGTTTCGTTAACGCCCATTCAAGTATGCCATACCTCATTACCATGGTCGGCTTCATCCCTGGTACAGCTTGGGAGTTCCCTCTCGGTTTAAGCCCTGAAGAAGTGATACAGTCACCCAAGTACCTGAGCCCTCGTACGGAAACTCCAAAGCAGGGTGTAGGAGTCGGCGGGGCTTTTACCGTCGTATATCCAGCTGAGGGTCCAGGAAGTTATCAATTAATCGGCATGTCAGCTGTTCCAGTGTTTGACCCGCATAAACGGCTCATCGACATGGGGGATTCCTACTTTTTAGCCCGCCCAGGGGACCTATGGAAGCATCGCGCTATTGAAGAGCAAGAATATAATCAAATAGTGAAACAAGTGGAGGACGGCACCTACCGTTACAGAATGAAACACATCGAATTTTCCCCTGAAGAGTATTTTGCTAAAGGGAAGATGTATATTGAGTGGTTAATGGAGGGTTTCTAGCATGTTAAAGATACTAGAGCCCGGTTTACACACAACGGTACAGGATATGGGGCGCTATGGTCATTACCACTTGGGAATGCCACCATCTGGTGCTGCAGATAAGTATTCATTCATGATAGGAAATTTATTATTAGGCAATCCCATTGATTATGCTGGACTTGAGATGACCCTACTAGGTCCAAAAATTCAATTTCAAAAGAGAACCGTGTTCGCTCTTACCGGTGCCCCAATGGAGGCTTTCTTAAATAACAAGAACGTTCCTTACTGGGAAGCTATTCAAGCGGAAGAGGGAGATATATTGTCTTTTAAATTTTCAAAGCAAGGTATTAAAACCTATCTCTGCATATCAGGTGGCATTCAAGTTCCAGTCGTCATGGGGAGTCGATCTACGTATATCTTAAGCCAATTAGGTGGTTTTGCCGGAAGAAAGCTTGAAGCTGAGGATATTCTCGAGGCAGGGGAGACACTTCCAGGAGTATTTAAGCAGGTTGGAAAACAAGTTCCCCAAGATTTTCTTCCTCTCTTTAAGAATAGTCAAGAGCTACGTGTTGTTATGGGGCTATCTAGTTATAGAATAAGCGATGAAGGAATCAAGGCCTTCCTAAATTCGGAATGGACAGTATCTACGGAATCAAACCGTGTAGCTTATCGGTATACTGGTGCTACGCTAGCCTTTAAAGGGGTTGATCCACCCTTTGGTGCAGGTAATAATTCTTCCAATGTAGTCGACATTGCCTATCCGATTGGAGCCGTCATGGCACCTAACCAGGATGAAATCATTGTCTTACTCAATGATGCCACATCTGGAGGAGGCTTTGTTACAATAGGAACCGTTATTAGCACAGATTTAGACCTAATTGCACAATCCCGGCCACAAACGAAAGCCAAATTTATCGCACTAACTGTAGATCAAGCGATGGAAGTAAGAAGGAATCAGCAAAAGAAAATGGCGGCTTTAACGGAAATTTTAAAGGTGTAAAACTTCTAAGGGAATAAAAGTACGCAAAAGCTTTCTCTGTGACTAGAGAAAGCTTTTTTAACTATTTATACGAAAATATAGACAAACGCTTTATTCCACTAGTCCATCCTGTGAATAGAGTAATATAGAATCTTCTTGTTTGTGATTAAACACAATCAGAAAGGATATGTGCCGGATGAAAATTGCCTATGTTGCACCTGAGACGCGTCCTGTACCTCCCGTTAAAGGGGGGGCCGTTCAGCTTTATATGGATGAGGTCCTTCGCAGAATGGCTAAGAAGCACCGTATCACATTGTTTTCACCTGGCGGGAAAAGGGTTCCTAATCCCTACAGGAAGAAAAAGGTTAAAGTTTATAGAATGAGTAGGAAAAATTACCTTTCCTCTGTTGCAAGACAAATAAAGAGATCTTCTTTTCATATCGTACACACGTTTAATCGTCCTCACTTTGTTTCCAAGCTTCGAAAGGCGGCACCAAAGGCCAAACATGTCCTAAACCTGCATAACCTCGTTAAAAAGAAAAAGAAAGGGACGAAGTTAGGAATAAAAAAGACTCATTTCTTCATCGCGAACAGTCACTTTACACGCCGAGATACCCTTCGTCGCTTTCGTATAAAAGGCAGCAGAATAAGAACTGTTCATCTTGGAGTGAACCCTAACAAGTATATCAATAAGTGGAGAAGCGAAGGGCGAGTCGCTCGCTTAAGGAGAAAATGGGGGGTAAATGGAAAAAAGGTCGTCTTATTCGTAGGTAAAATTACGAGAAAAAAAGGAATACACAGTTTAATTCGAGCGGCAAAGATTCTAAAGAAGAAACAAAAGAATCTCTTGATATTGGTCGTTGGAGGGCCGGATCATGGGGTCAACAAAAAAAATTCTTACTTCCGTAGAATAGAGCGACTCGCGTACAAAAAGCTAGGTAAAAATCGAGTTCGATTTACTGGATTCTTATCTTCGAGGAAAGTGGCAGAATGCTATGCTATTGCGGATGTCTTCGTATGTCCATCGATCTGGAAGGAACCTTTCGGAAGAGTGAATATTGAAGCAATGGCTTCTGGATTACCTGTAGTGGCATCAAACCGAGGAGGAATTAAAGAATCTGTTCGGCATGGGAAAACAGGTTATCTAGTTAACCCAAGAAATATAAAGAAGATGGCAAAATATATAAATCGTCTTCTCAGCAACAAATCCCGTCGCAGAAAAATGGGGTTGGCCGGCTACCGACTTGTCGCTAAAAAGTTTTCATGGCACTCCGTGGTAAGTAAACTAAATAAAGTTTATCAATCTGTTTAATAGGAGAGTGGTATACAGATGGCTAGACGAAGAAAAGTGGTAGCTTTTGTAAAAACCACTTATCTCAATCCTACAGAAACATTTATTTACGAGCGTATTAAAAATATAAGGCGTTTTAAGGGATACTTTTTAACAGATAAGATAAAGAATCGTAAGAAGTTTCCCTATCCACGAATCTACAAGATGAGAAAAATACGGAATATTCCTCGCTTTATGAAACAAAAAAGAACAGCTGTTATTCAAGCCTTTTTTGGACCTTCTGCTATTCGAATCCTTCCTTACAAACGAAAAACTTCCATTCCTCTGGTCAGTTCCTTCCACGGCAAGGACGTATCCGCTCGTTTGAGAGAAAGAGGTTATAAGCGCAAACTAAGATCCGTGTTTAGGCATAGCTCCCGTGTACTCGTAGTTTCAAGGGAAATGAAAAGAAAGCTTATACGTTTACAATGTCCCAAACGAAAAATTAGAGTAATAAAAACGGGCATCGACCTAAAAAAATTTCCCTTTAAGTTACGTAGGCCCCCAAGAAAAAATAACATTACTTTCCTAAGTATTGGACGATTAGTCCCGAAAAAAGGGATGGATATCTTAGTTCAAGCCTTTGCCCGAGTGCACCGCAAATATCCTAAAACCCGGCTCATCATCGTCGGTGATGGTAGTATGCGTTCTAAACTTAGAAGGATGATTAGAAAGAGAGGGCTAAAATCATGCGTAACCCTAAAAGGGAAGCTCTCTCATAAGGAAGTCCGTAAAGAGTTGAAGAAGGCTCATGTTTTTGTCCTAGCAAGTCGAACAGCTCGAAATGGCGATAAAGAGGGAATCCCTAATTCTCTAGTCGAGGCTATGGCTTCTGGCCTACCGGCCATATCTACGAACCACTCAGGCATTCCCGAACTCATTAAAGATGGAAAAACAGGATTTCTCGCGAAGCAAGGCAGCATTCGCAGCCTAACAAAGCAGATGATAAGGATGATTAAACAAAAGAAAAAGTGGAGAAAACTGACTCGATCCGCTCGCGCTTTCATAGAGAAAGAACACAATATCAAGAAGCAAGTGAGAAAACTAGAGAGGATCTACCAAAAAGTTGCAAAATAACTCCTTTTACCCTCATGGACATCCGTGAGGGATTGTTTTTTCCCTCTTCACACAAAAATCAATTATAATGAGAGATGAAATTAGAAGAGGAGTTTTCATATCATGGCTATCGTACTTCTGGCTGTCTGGATACTAGGTGGTGTCATTTGGTTTACGGATGGTAAGCGAATATCGACTAGGTGGGCAAGCGCCACAGCGTTTATTGGAGGATTTGGATTCCTTGCTGGGGTTATAGATGAGATCTGGCTTCCTTACTTTATGCAATCAAACTATCAAACGAACACACTGCTTCAGACTTTAGACTATCTAAGTAATATTTCTTCCTACATTTGTCAAGCGGGACTTCCTTATGCTTTTTTGATGTTTGCCGTCTATTCTCAGCCTGAAGGAGCAAAAAGGTTAAAAAAACATCTCTCGCTGTTATTATTCATTCCTATCTTGATCACGTGGTATGTAACGCCGATCATCCCGGAGCTTCAATTCCACTATGGTTGGATGGTTCTTTGGGTTGTTCCCTATATTTTAGTTGGTTCCTATCTAATTGTCATGCAGTTCGTAAAAGAACGAGATCCTATCATGAAAAGAAGTCATGTAATCACAATCATCCTTTGTGTGATCCCTGTTCTATTTGTCATGGTAACCATCTATATCTTCCGTACCATGGGATTATATGATGCATGGAAGTATAATCTTTGGATTATTGCAGCACAGTTCATCCTCTTTCTTATATTCTCATTGAAATATGGGGTCTTAGGGGTCAAGATTAGAGTTGAACGACATCGATTAGACACGACGTTTCGGGCGATGACCTCTGGAGCGGAAATTCTAAACCATTCTGTAAAAAATGAAGTTGGCAAGGTTCAATTGTATGCACATCGTATAGAGAACTATGCGGAGCAAACGCATAACGAAGCCCTACAGAAGGATGTAAGGGTGATCATGCAATCAACGGAACACTTACTTGCCATGGTGCAACGAATACGATCCAAGATGCAGGACATTACCTTACAAGAGAATTCACATGACTTAGTAACTGTTATTAAGCAGGCCGTCTCACAAGCTCAGCCCATCATGGCTTCTAAACAAGCGAACGTTATCATACCACCTCATGTAAGCATCAGGCTACAATGTGATGCCGTCCATTTACATGAAGTATTCACGAACTTGGTAGTCAATGCCGTAGAGGCACTCAGAGAAGACGGTGTAATTAAATTTAACCTCTATACGAGTAAGAGATATCTAGTCGTCTCTGTTGAGGATAATGGTTCTGGTATATCTAAGGAAAATCTTCCCTTTATATTAGATCCTTTCTTCTCTACGAAGAAAAATAGTTCTACTAATTTCGGTTTAGGTTTATCATATTGTTATAATGTTATGCGAAAGCATGGAGGACTACTAGAAGTTCATAGTGAAAAGAACCAAGGAACAACGGTGTTCTTATACTTCCCATTAGATAGACTGGTCAATTAAACACGAAGGAGGGTGAGCGAGTAATGAAGCCAATACGAGTTATGCTCGTGGAGGATGATCCCGTATGGTTAACTGGAATTCAGGATTTAATTAATCAAGAAGAGGACATGGAGGTTGTAGGTACGGCTGCAACCAAGACACATGCCCTTCATCAATTTGAATCATGTCATAGTGACGTCGTGATTCTAGACATTAATCTAACAGAGAACAATTTAGATGGGATTGAATTAGCGCTAGATTTAATGGATAGAAAGGAATCAACTAAAATTATCATGATGACATCCCTTACCCGAGAAGAAGTGATCGTAGACTCTTTTTCAGCCGGTGTTGTCAATTATCTAAACAAATTACATTTTAAAGAGATTGTTCCCGCGATTCGTGATGCATACCATAATCGATCCAACATCCACCCTTCAGCCGCTTTGGCCTTGCGACAAGAATTTCTTCGCTTGAAGCGAGAAGAGGATCAAAATCTCTTGACTACATCAGAAAAAGAAATTCTACAGCGAATCCACAAAGGTGAAACCCAATCAGAAATGGAAAAAAGCTTGTTTATTTCCAAACGAACAATCAAGAATCACATTAATCGAATCTTAAAGAAGATGGGGCTAAAGTCGAGTAAGGATGCAGCCGCTATCGCAAAGAAGAAAAAAATGATTTAAATTTTTGTGGGCCCTCACTGAATGGGTCCTTTTTTTGGGCAGAAAAACGTACTCTAGGGATTACATAGGTTATCCTAATCAGGACAACCTAACCATATATTCTTTAGTTGTGAAAGGAGAAAGAGAATGATCGTTGGAGGCCAAGCTCCATTATTCACAGCGGACGCATACTACCAGGGTAGAAAAATGAAGATAGATCTCCAAGATTATCAAGGGAAGTGGGTTTTTCTCTTCTTTTATTCTTCTGATTTTAGCTTTGTTTGACCTACCGAATGCGCTTGCATAGCGGTTCGTTATGCTGAATTTCAAAGTTTAAATTGCGAAGTCTTGTCCATCAGTGTAGATAGTATCTTAGCCCATAAAGTTTGGGATGAGACTGAATTGTCGAAGATGGTGGAGGGCGGGATACCTTATCCGATGCTCTCAGATCAAAATGGTCAAATTGGAAAAATGTACGATATATACGAAACGGATACAGGGAAAACCAAGCGAGCAACTTTTCTTATAGATCCAAATGGAGTTGTTCAATCAGGAGAAGTAATGAATGGAGCAGTAGGTCGAAATGCAGATGAAATCCTTCGTCAACTAAAAGCTTATCAGCATTACCAAGCTACGAAAGAAGGAACGCCATGCGGTTGGCAGGTAGGTGACCCCACTGTAAAACCTTCTATGGATCTAGCCGGAGAAGTATGGAAGGAATGGAGACCTGAAATTCCGAAAGTTGAAAGGGGACAAAACATCAATGTCCAATAAAGAGTTTTATATGCAAATGTTCCAAGACTCAGGATATAACGATATGACCTATAAAGTGATATCCCAATCTATCCTTGGAGACCCTGGCTTAAACGAACAGCAGAAGATAGAACAACTAGAACAAATGAACGAAGCGTATGAGCAAGGAACAAACGTGGAAAATACCTATAGCTAAAATATAAACTAAGGCTCTGGACACTAATGTTTAGAGCCTTAGTTTTTTTATTCCTCTATGTCGGTATTTCCCTACTTTTAAATAGGTTAAACATAATGATGGCACAAACATGGGCACATATCGCAATAAGGGATAGAAGAATCTGTTGGTGATTGACGATGATAAATGCTGTTCCAATAACGAAGGCATCAAGGATAAATACCATCAAACCGATATTAATTTTAAACTTGTCTGATAAGAAGAGAGCAAATAAATCCAGACTATCTGTACTCACATCAAATAAAAACATGAATCCAACCCCGCTTCCTAGAAGGAATCCGCCTAACAGGGCGGAATAGAGCGGATCAAATAAAGGAACTATCGATATGGTACTGAAAAGGTGAACAATAAATGAAGTAACACCAATTCCTAAGAACCCACGATAAACAAAAGATTTTTTATAAAACCAAACCAGGATAAAGATAGGTATACTTAATATAAAAAGAGCAATCCCCACATTCAAGTTCCAAACATAATTAAGAAGGAGTGCTATGCCAATCATACCGCCGTCTACTAAGTTAGTCGGAATGATAAAAACATTAATCCCTAAACCGATTAATATACTTCCTATCATGACTACAAATATTTCTTTAAGCATTTTCATAAAGACCTCAGCTTTTTGATTTGGACAATGTCCTATCTATTCCTATGTAAACGAGTCATTCGATATGTATAAAAAAAAGCGTCCAAAGACGCTGATAACTCAATTTCGAATAGGTGGGATCGATATATGGGGTATGGGACTAATAACTTGAGGAACTTGTGGCAGAATCCCTCCTGTAAGCGGTACAAACGGCTGTGTAGGTACATAAGGTTGTTGTGGATTGAATACAGGTATGGCATAGCCAGGGATATAAGGGGAAGTGTAATACATGTAAGGGTACTGCCTATACGCCGAAAAGTATGGGGGAAAACAGTGGCAGTTACTCATTCCTATCACCTCTAATGTAGAATGTTCAACCCCTACTATCGTATTCACACTTACTTATCTGGTATATTGTCCGAAAACAAAGGTGCCCCTTCTTAGGAACACCTTTGAAAAATTATGGATTTCCGTTTATGGTTGGGGGAGACTCTTCTGGTATTTCGACTGCATCATCAATTTCACCATTATGTTCAAATTCACCGCTTCGACCACCAGCTAAGCCTTCATTAGTAAAACGATCAATATCATCTAAGTTGTTTTTCTTTTTTAAGTTTGCATCTTTTGGATTCATGTTTCTACTCCTTTGTTGATGATGGTAGTGACTTTCTTATTGCTCAAATCCTTCCCTTGGTATCTGAGCATCTTCACCAGTACCTTGCGCGTTCTCAATAACGGCATCAATACTGCCCTCCATATAAGCGTCAGATACTTGTTCATGCGTAATTGCTAGTCCTTTATTAAGTGTGGAATTGGATTGATAATCCTTGGGTTCATACATTTTTTCAGCTAATTTGTCATCAGTAGAAAATCTGGATTGGTCCATATAGTTGATCTCCCTTCAAGTTCACTCTTTACATAATGTTTGTTTTTCATCCTTAAACTATGCTTTATAGACATAAAATACGAGAGAACGGTAGCCCAAACCGTTCTCTCGTAAAAATAGGGAAACATCTTGTTGGCTTCCCCAATTTGAATTGTATGTTCAATATGTCGTTTTATGTGATTTTATTTTTTCTTCTTTTAGCACTCGAAGAGACACCTATAATGATGGTAACAACAGCACCCAAAACCCCGGAAGCAAGTAAAGTAATCATTTAGGGACACCCCTATAAAACAATATGGATAATCCATTGAGACCTTCGTTACCCAGCTTATGTCGATTCATCAAGTATCGTGACAATAGACTTGAATTCACAAATGTAACAGATAGGCATCTAGTCGCATAGCCTAAAGAGGTAATAATTTCTAGCTAAAGAAAGGTGAGCCTATGTTCTATCATGTTAAAGAATTACAATACCAAGCTAAACCAGAGCGACCAGATCCTGTATTCGCTAAGAAATTACAAGAAATTTTAGGCGGAGCCCACGGAGAAATTACAGTGGCTATGCAATATTTGTTCCAAGGTTGGGCAAGTCGTGCTGATGCTAAATATCGTGATTTACTTCTAGATACCGGTGCAGAAGAATTAGCACATATTGAAATGCTGGCAACTATGATTGCTCGTTTATTAGATAAAGCTCCTGTACAGCATCAAGAAGAATTTGTTTCTAAGGATCCTATTGTAGCTGCTGTGCTGGGTGGTATGAACCCTCAGCATGTGATCGTTTCAGGATTAGGAGCTCAACCTGCTGATAGTGTAGGGTATCCTTGGAATGGACGTTATGTCGATGCCAGCGGAAATTTGTTGGCGGACTTTCGTTCGAATTTGGTGAAGGAGTCAAATGGCCGTCTCCAGGCTGTAAGACTATATGAATCTACAACGGACCGTGGTGTAAAAGATATGTTGTCATTTCTCATAGCTCGAGATACCATGCACCAGAACCAATGGCTTGCTGCTATTGCCGAACTTGAAGAAAGGGAGGGACGCACCGTTCCGAACACATTTCCGCGACAACTCGAGAAACAAGAAGTTTCGTATGCTTTCTTCAATCTTTCGCGAGGTGAGGAAAGTGCTGCGGGTAGATGGGCAAAAGGACCGAGTCCAGATGGCTTAGGTCAGTTCCAGTATGTTTCCCAACCAAAACCTTTTGGTGAAAAGCCTGTATTAAAACCGGCACCTCCTTTTGTCCACAATACGATGCCTCCCTTGCCGCCGAAAGCCATGCCAAGTATGCCACCCCATATCTAAACAAAAGTTAACAAAATTACGAGCCTTCGTCTAATACGTTGGCTTTTTTTGTTATTATTCGTAGCGGATTGTACAAACTAATAGAAATAGATGGTTCGGGAGCGTGAGTGCATTGGACGTCGTGCCATGGGGATTAATCATTACACTTGGAATCCTAATCTTCATTTCTGCTTTTTTCTCTTCAGCTGAGACGGCTTATTCTAGTTTAAATAAAATAAGATTGAGAAATTATGTGAGTGAAAAAAAAACAGGTAGTGAAAAGGCGTTATACATCTCTGAAAATTTTGATCATGCTTTGTCCACGATATTGGTTGGTAATAATGTAGTTAATATTGCTGCTGCAAGTATTTCCGCGAAAGTCGCTACAGATTTATTCGGGGCGAGTAGTGGACTCGTCATTAGTACAGTTGTGATGACTATTTTAATTCTCATTTTCGGTGAGATCCTACCTAAATCTTTTGCGAAAGAGCATGCAGAGACTTACGCTTTAAAAATATCAGGTTCACTACATTTTCTCATAAGATTATTAACACCGATTAACTTCCTATTTTCTAAGTTACGTTCTTTCGTGACTCGTGCTTTTTCAGGTGGTCAAGAAAACGTACCTTCCATTACTGAGGAAGAAATTAAGGTTATGGTAGATATTAGTGAAGAAGAAGGGGTTATTAATAAAAATGAGAAGGAACTCGTTCATCGTTCCCTTGACTTTAATGAAATCATGGTAGGTGAGATTCTGACACCTCGCATTGATATGACCTCTATTGAGGTAGGACAACCTGTTGAAGAAATAAAGCATTTATTCTTTGAAGAAAGATTCTCTAGGGTTCCTGTCTATGAGGAACATATCGATAATATCATTGGCATTCTATCTGAACGAGAGTTCCTTACCGCTCTATTACAGGAAGATGAAATTCATGTAAAGTCCTTACTAAGAAAGCCCATGTTTGTAGTCGGTTCCATGAAGATAGCATCCTTGCTTCCTGAACTGCAGAAGAGTAAAAGTCACATGGCTATTGTGATTGATGAATACGGCGGTACAGCTGGATTAATTACATTAGAGGACATTTTAGAGGAATTAGTCGGTGAGATTTGGGATGAACATGATGAAAAAATCAATGTGATGACGAGACTGAATGAGACTACCTTTGTTTTTGACGCCCAATTTCAATTAGATGATTTTTCTAAGATCCTCAATATTCCTCATCCTGATAGTACTTATCATACAATTGGAGGGTGGATCGTGGAACAATTAGAGAGAGTGCCTATAAATGGTGAACAGTTTTGTTATGCAGATTACCAAATTATAGTAGAAGAAGTGGAGAATCGCCGCATCAGAAAAGTAAAAGTAGAAGCAACCCAAGCTTAGTAGAATAAAAGAGAGGGTCCCGGCTATAGGTGCAAGCTAGTGGTTTTTCCCATATAATCACAAAAGAAGGCTTCTCTCAACTGTGATGTTGAAAGAAGCCCTTTTTGTTTTATTTAACTCTGGCTTGTATTCTGCCAAATGTTAAAATTACCTTGCTATTCTACACCCCGTAACGGAACCCTTTACAACTAATGATCACTCTCTTTTTGAGCTTGACGTAAGGGTTCGTTTAATCGAAATTTGGGGTCTTGTTCATTTTCTTTGGGTTTAAAAGCAGGATCAATAGGATTGCTCTCCAATGGAGCTTTACCTTCTAATGGATGGTTTTCTTTCATATTGTAAACACCCCTAAATCAAAATTCTTTTTCGAATTTATCTTCCCCTAATCCCTCATGAATATCGGTCCATTTACAAATTTTTTATACTACCCCCATAAATATCCACTTGCATCGAATCTTATAATCGACTCAAAGGCAAAGTAGCATATATCAATCGTAAGGGAGTGTTAATTATGAAGAAAATCGTTGTTTCTTGTCTGGCTATGTCACTCATTTTCAGCTCTGGGCTATATGTAAAAGATGCAGGTGCAGCGCCACCACATAAAAACGATTCACCCGCTTCGGTGCAAAAGAAAACAGGATTAGAAAATGCCTTATCAAAAGGAAATAAAAACGATGTAGCCAAAGCAGCTATCCAAAGAAACATGGTTAAAAAAGAGGGGAAAATGGTGCCTCAACCGGTAGAACCGGTACCTGCTGATGTTACACTTTCTACTCTTACTATTGGTGGCTTAGATGCTAGTAAGCTGGAAGGACTATCGACTTCAGCTGGTGCAACGTTGGAGGTTGCAGAATTCACTAATTTTAAAGGTATTTCTTTTTCAACGAATAATAAGGATGTAAACACTACGGTATCTGTTAATAATTACGTGCTGCAACCTGATAGACTGGCCAACTTCATGTTCAGATCCGGAGACAAAATTGTTATCACAGTGAAAGATGGAAGTACTACTCAGACTTACACCATTCAGCTTGTTTCTTCAGTGGATTTAAGTTTGAATAAGTTTACTATTGGTGGTCTTGATGTAAGTAAATTATCAGAACTTACAACGACGAAAGGTGCAATTTTTAAGGTAGACAGCTTTTCTAATTTTAATGGGATTGAAATTCAACCGAAAAATAATCAAGCCAATGTTACGATCAGTTTAAATGGTGATAATCTCCCATCTTCTCAATGGAAGGATATTCAACTATTAAACAATGATGTCATTATCGTAACAGTTAAGGAAGGTAGTAATACGCTAAGCTACAAAATCACCTTAGTCAAGGATGCTATCCTGAAGTTAGACCAATTCAAGATTGGCGATAAGGATATTACAAACCTGTCGGGTTTGACTAGCGCCTCCGGAGCACTTCTTCAAGTAAGAAACTCTGATGATTTAAGAGGGTTAGATGTTTTGACCACAGATAATAATGCAGATATTACGATTAATATTAATGATGTCACCTATTCTCCTAGCCAGTATAGAGACCTAGCATTTAGAGTTGGGGATCGTGTCGCTTTAACCGTCAAGAATGGCCAGTTCGTAGAAGTGTATAAAGTGAAGCTGATCAATGAAGCTGATTATCCTTTAAAGAAATTTACCGTAGGGGGAATTGAGCTGAGCACTTGGGCTGGACTCACTACGACGAATGGAGCCGAAATTAAGCTTGAACAGCTAAAAAACCTAAATGGAATAACAGTTGAAGCAAAAGATGCTGACGCTACCGTTACAATAAGTGTAAACGATACAGTAATCCTTTCAGGACTTTCTAATTTTGCATTGAGAGCGAATGACAAAATTGTAGCGAAGATCAAAGAAGGGGATACAACTCAAACATTCCAAGTAACGATTAGGTAAAACACGGGCTATCCCACATCGGGATAGCCATTTTTTGTCTAGTAATGACAGGTATAGTAAAACAAGGTATGATACATGTAAATAAATCACATAAGGAATCATCAAGCGATAATAAGAGATAAGAGAGGTGATATAAAGGATGATGCCTTCCTATATAGATCAACCAGAGGGCGTTTTCCCTTCTGTATGTTCTTTAGACTGCCCAGATACATGTGGACTTCTTGTACACAAGAAGGAAGGGAAGATTGTAAAGATAGAGGGGGATCCCACCCATCCGATAACCCAGGGTGCCATTTGTAATAAAGTAAGGAACATGCCAGCTAGACTCTATGATGTCAACCGCCTTGCCTATCCAATGAGAAGGATAGGAGCTAAGGGAGAAGGACGATTTGAGCGAATTAGCTGGGACGAAGCGGTAAAAACCATCGTACAACAGTGGACCCGCCTCATTCATGAGCATGGTTCCGAATCTATTCTGCCTTACAGCTTTGCAGGAAATATGGGCAGGTTAAATATGGTTGCGATGGGCAATCGTTTTTTTGAACGTCTGGGAGCAAGTAGACTGGATCGAACCATATGCAATGCAGCGGGGAATACCGGCTATCGATATACGATGGGAGCGACCTACGGAACAGACCCAGAAGATACCATCCACTCTAAACTTCACATCTATTGGGGATGCGACGCTTTCAATACGAATATGCACCAAATCATGTTTTCGGAAAAAGCAAGGAAAAACGGGGCTCAAATTGTCGTGATCGATGTACAACAAAACCGAACAGGACAGTGGGCTGATTGGTTTATTCCGATCGTACCGGGTACAGATGCCGCCCTAGCCCTTGGTCTTATGCACATCCTGTTCAAAGAGGGGTTTATTGATGAGCATTTTATGCATGAATATACCCTGGGCTTTCAGGAATTAGCCGAGCAGGTAAAGGAATATGATCCAGAGACGGTGTCCGCTATTACAAAAGTTCCCGTGGCAGATATATATCGACTAGCCCGTCTGTATGGGGAAACTAGTCCTTCTTTTATCCGAATCGGGAATGGGCCACAGCACCATGACAATGGTGGTATGTTTGTACGCACCGTCTCCTGTCTACCTTCCCTTACAGGACAATGGATGGTAAAAGGAGGAGGGGCACTAAGAGAAAACGGTGATTTTGCTATGCTGCAATTTCCTTCCATCCCTTACAATCGACAACAGAAACCAACACGACTCATTAATATGAACCAAATTGGAGAAGCTCTTACGGAATTTAGTCCCCCGATCCATTCCTTATTTGTGTATGGGACTAATCCGTTAGTCGTTACCCCTGACTTGAACAAGGTTAAGAAGGGATTTGCTAGAGAAGACTTATTTACCGTAGTCCATGATCTGTTCCTAACGGAAACAGCAAAATATGCTGACATTGTATTGCCAGCCACTTCTTCCTATGAAAACTTAGATATCTACACTTCGTATTGGCATCACTATGTCCATTTGCAAAGGCCAGTTATGGAACCGTATGGAGAAAGTAAGTCAAATGTTGATGTATTCCGCTTATTGGCCCGTGGGATGGGTTATCAAGATAAGGAATTATATGAAACGGAAGAGGATGTTTTACGAAATGTTCTGAGTCAATCGGATAATCCCTACTTAAAAGGAATCAGCCTTGATAAGCTGAAGGAAAAGTCATTTATGAAGCTGGACCGCAATAATGGCCCCATGTTCCCGAATAAACTCCCAACCCCCAGTGGAAAAATAGAGCTCTTGTCTGAAAAAATGGCAAGTATAGGGTTGCCTGCGTTACCCGTGTACGCTTCAATAAAAGAGGGAGAAAAGTATCCTCTTCTGTTCATACCAGGACCTAATCGGGGTTTTCTTAATTCAACCTTTTCTAATAATGAAAAGCATATGTCTATGGAAAAAGGGCCGTTTCTTCATATTCACCCTAAAGATGCAGGAGAAAGATGCATTAAGCAAGGTGAGATGGTTCGAGTCTTCAATGATCGAGGTGAATGTGAGTTCGAGGCACTTGTAACCGAACGAGTCATTCAGGGGACCGTTGTGACTCATGGATTATGGTCTGATCAGCCAGGTACTAAACGTTTAGTTAATTCCCTTACATCCAGTCGTCTAGCGGACATGGGTGGAGGAGCTACTTTCTTCTCAACAAAAGTAGAAGTAAGAATTTGTTAAAACAAAACACAAAAAAACTCCGAGCAATGGAAACTCGGAGTTTTTTAATGAATAACCCCATCTTTATTTTCTTCTAGTATCATACGAAAGAAATAATACAGATCTAGTTTATGTTCCTCTGCAACCACTTGTCCGTTAGGGTAACGCATATCCGTTTGACGTATATCGTCCTCACTTTTTGGTTCTTTAAGCCAAGCCATAAAGTCTTCATCTTCCTTGAGATGGTTTAATACATGAAGAAGTTGTGGGTCAATGACAACGATTTTGGATTCCTTTTGCATTCCTAATCACCATACCAATCCTTGTGCTTTCCTTTATTGTTACTTATGAGGAAGACATTATTCATATAGGGATCAAGGTTAAAAAAAGTTTAGCCAAAAAGAATTATTTTTGTCATAATAAGTTTAGATATTCTGAAAAAATAGGCAGAGAGGAAATGACCCGGAATGAAACAGGAAAGGTTATGGTTGACCTATATTACATTAGCTGTTGCAACAAGTATTTGGGGAACAGCTTTCATTGCAGGCAAGTATGCAGTAGAAAGTTTTGAACCGATTACCGTTGCGTTTTTAAGATTTTTGGGAGCGACGCTGATCTTATACCCGTACATGAGATACAGGGAGAAGGATCGAGCTAAACCAACTCCAAGAGATTGGGGTCTCTTTGCTGTACTAGGTTTAACCGGTATAGCCATTTACAATATTTGTTTCTTTATGGCTAGTAAATATGCACCGGTAATCAAAAGTTCTTTACTCATAGCTTCTAATCCCGTGTTCATTACTCTTTTTGCTGGTCTATTTCTAAAAGAGGTAATCTCTAAAAATCACATTGTAGGAATGGTTATGGCTTTATTAGGAGTGGGGTTCATCATCTCTCAAGGAAAACTCGATGTTATCCTTGGCCTTCAATTTGAATTCATCGATCTCATCTTATTAGGAGCTATTTTAAGCTGGGCAGCTTATAGTGTTGTAGGGAAAGTCGTGCTGAATAAATACAATGCTGTGGTCTCCACAACTTACGCCTGTGCCTTTGGAACTCTATTCCTATTTCCCTTCACAATCATGGAAACCACATGGGCAGATATTACGCAAGCAAGTCTAGCAAGTTGGCTCTCCATTTTACACATGTCTATTTTTGTTACGGTCGTCAGTTTTATTATGTATTACGATGGCATACGTAAAATTGGGGCGTCTAAGGCCTCCATCTTTATTAATGTAATGCCCGTATCAGCCGTTGCTCTGTCCGTCATCATCCTCGGAGAACAATTTCAATTTTACCATTTTATCGGTGCCTTCATGGTGCTTGGTGGTGTTTATATCAGTACACTTAAGCTAAAAACGATGAAGAGCAGCAAAAACGAGGTAAAGTCCGCATAGTAGGATATTTAATGCAACTAAAAAAGTTGGGCTTGGATGAAGTATGATAAGAAACAATCATACTTTTTCAAGCCCTTTAACTTTCCTATTGACAAAGTCCATAATTATCCATTAATATTTATTTGAACAGTGTTCAATAAAAAGTAGAGGTAAATGTTCATGTCACCAAGAAAAGCTGTAGATAAAGAACTGACTAGAGAAATGATTATGAATGTGGCTCGAATGCTTTTTGTTAAGCAGGGGTACCAGCATGTATCGATGCGAAAAATTGCAGCGGAGCTGGGTTACAGCCATGGAGCTATCTACTATCACTTTAAGAACAAAGCTGAGCTTTTTTACGCCCTCGTAGAGGAGGATTTCTCTTTACTTAATCATGAGTTGGAAGAGGTGATGAGTCTATCAGCTCCTTCCATAGAGAAGATAAGACAAATATTATTAAGGTTCATTCGGTTTGGACTTACACACCAGAATCACTACGAAATTATGTTCCTATTAAAGGATGAAGAGGTTAGGGGGTATACGAACGAGGGACCTAATCGAAGCTATGACAACTTTGCCTCATCCTTATACTTACTAAGTGAACAGAAATTAAAGATTAAAGAAATCTGGTCTATCTTTCTCATGCTGCATGGATTTGTTGCCCATTATTGTCGAAGTGATCAAGACTATGACGAGGTAAAGGATCTTGCAGAATCCCATGTGGACTTCATTATGAGGGCGATAAGGTAATTATTTTTTTGAGTTTATTTGAACAGTGGTCAATAACAAGGAGGTCATGACATTGAAAAAAGCATTAGTATTAGGAGCTTCAGGAGGCATGGGCAGCGCAATTGTTAGAGAACTAGTAAGCAGAGGAACTCAGGTTCGTGCCTTTGCAAGAAACAGAGATAAGTTAGAAAGCATGTTTGGGACTCTCGATGAGGTGGAAATCTATTCTGGTGATCTCTTTAACGAGGAGTCTCTTTCCCAAGCAGCAGAAGGAGTGGAAATCATCTATCATGCAGCTAATATTCCTTATCAAGATTGGGCGACTAAACTACCTACTCTTATGAATAATATTCTTGGAACAGCCAAGAAACACAGAGCCAAATTGGCCATTGTCGATAACATCTATGCTTATGGAAGAAGTTACGGAACCCTTATAACAGAACAACACCCTAAAGATCCTCACACAAAAAAGGGAAAACTTCGACTGAATGTAGAACAATTAGCGAAAGAGTCAGGAGTCTCTATGTTCATAGCCCATTTTCCAGACTTCTACGGTCCGGATGCAGATAACACGCTATTGCATTTCCTATTCAAGTCCATTGTCGAAAATAAGAAAGCCATGTTTGTCGGCAAGCAAGACATCGCAAGGGAATATATCTTTACCCCGGACGGAGCCAAGGCGATAGTTGATCTGTCTTTACAAGATGACACATATGGTGCAAACTGGAATGTACCTGGATATGGTGTCATTACGGGTGCAGAGATTGTCAAGATTGCTAGAGAGACAACAGGTTACGAGAAGAAGGTTTCGACAGTGACAAAAAACATGATCCGAATGCTTGGCCTATTTAATAGTGGGATGCGGGAGTATGTAGAGATGTTTTACTTGAACGAAGAACCTGTCATTTTAAGCGGCGAGAAGTATGAACAGAAGTTTGGAAAATGGCCAAGAACCTCATACGAGGAAGGGATTAAGTTAACCCTAGAGCACTTAGCCAATCGGAGGGATAATACGAAGTCATGACAGATTTAGTTATACGAGGTGAATGTACGATCAGTCCTATGATCATACCTGTGAATAATGGACTGAAAAGCATTAATTTTTACTTACTCCGAAACGAGGAGGGGTTGACCCTTATTGATGCAGGATTGAACACAGAAGAATGCTGGAGTCATCTAAAGCTGGGTCTCGACAAAATCGATCAGTCCTTAGAGGACATAAACCAAATTCTTATCACACATAACCATCACGACCACGTTGGACTTGTTAATCGTGTTATGACAGCTTTACCTAGAGAAATTCCGGTGTATGCACACCAGGAAGCCATACCCCGATTAAAAAGAAACAAAGAGTTCTTTTCTATGCGAATCGATTTCTTTCAACAGCTGTATGAAGAAATGGGTTGCGGAGAAGCAGGGGAGAAACAAGTGAAAAAGTTAAGGGAAGCCATGGCCACTAATGAAAAGCACGCTATTCAGGCAGATATTATTCCCCTTCTTCCAGCAGGGCGTATAGCTAATTTAGATGTAATAGAGACACCGGGGCACTCCCCAGATCACGTGTCATTCTACGATAACAAGAATAAATGGTTATTTGTAGGCGATCATGTACTTGAACATATCTCCAGCAATGCCATGATCGAACCTACTAGCGATGGGAAGAGAAGGAAAAGCTTAATCGATTATTCAGAATCCCTAAAGATCTGTGCTAAGGTCGATGCAGATACATTGTTCACAGGGCATGGAGAACTCATTACTACTCATCGTGAATTCATTGCTGCTCGACTCCAACGACTCAATCAGAAGGCCGAAAGATTCCTGAGTGTCATTCAACAAGGTGTCACGACAGCAAGCGAATTGGCTCAAGCGAGTTATCGTCACAAGTATCAATCAGAGTTTGCTTTAGTCATGTCAGAGATTATAGGACATTTAGATTACCTAGAAGTTGCCCAGAAGATTAACAAGAAAAAAATGAATGGAGTATGGCATTACATAACGGTATAAAAAATAAGGCTACCACATGGTAGCCTTGGGTAATTACAATATTTCCAGTGCATGCAGGAACACAACAATAATCGCTAGCGGAACTAGATAACGAAGCAGCGTAAGCCATACCTTGTAAAAGGTTAGAGAAACCGACCTCCCTGCATCTAACTCCGTTCTTAAGATTTCAGGCTTGATTTTGAACGAAACAAATATCGAGATAAAGAGGGCACCGAGAGGCAACAAGATATTACTCACAAGGTAATCTGCTGTGTCAAAAATACTTTTTCCAGCGACGGTGAACTCACCTAAAGGCCCAAATGACAAAGCGGAAGGAATACCTAGCATATATATAGCTATCCCAATGATCCACGACCACTTTTTCCGCAACTTCTCGTTACCTTTTGTAATCGACGCAACAATAATCTCCAACATCGAAAAGGCAGAAGTTAGAGTAGCAAATAGAAACAACGCAAGAAAAGCCATGATGAACCATGCCCCGAAAGGAATCTTTTCAAATACGGAAGGCAGCACATTAAATAAGAGTCCCGGACCGCCAGCCGGCTCTAAATTTAGGGAGAAAACCGCGGGAAAGATTGCTAGACCTGCGAGTAATGAAATAAATAAGTTCAACCCGACTATAGAAGTAGCTGAACGTGTAAGACTCTCTTTTTTAGACAGATAGGAGCTGTAAGTCACCATAACAGAAGCCCCGATGCTTAAAGAGAAGAAGGATTGTCCCAAGGCATAAAGAATAGCTTCAGCTGTTATTTTTGAGAAATCAGGATATAGAAAGAAAGTAATTCCTTTCCATGCACCTTCTAGGGTTAATGAGCGAAAAATAAGAATGATAAACAAGATAAAGAGAGCAGGCATCATATATTTGCTTGTTTTTTCTATGCCTTGCTGAACTCCACGTGCTACGACAATACAAGTAATGAAGATAAATACGAATTGCGCTCCGAGAGCTTCGACCGGACTAGAGATGACTCGTCCAAATAGCTGTTCATACCCGCCTTCAGTGCCTAACAGTTGACCTGTTATAGAACGATAAAAGTAAGAAATAACCCAACCACCTACAACACTATAAAACGATAACAAGATAAAGTTGGTTACGACTCCCATTCGACCTACAAGATGCCAAGCAGAGCCAGGCGCCAAGGTTTGATAAGCACTAATGGCCTCCCTTTGCGTACTCCTTCCAATAATAAATTCACCTAATAACAGAGGAAGACCAAGAAAAATAGTAAAGAGCAAGAATAATAGAAAGAAAGCCCCCCCACCGCTCGTACCGGCTACATAAGGAAACTTCCAAATGGCCCCTAGACCTATTGCAGATCCCGCAGCGGCAAGAATAAAGCCTAACTTGGAGCTCCATTGTTCAGTAGTATTCAAGTGACTGCACTCCTTTTTGCGCTAATTAACCTAATTTAATATACTACAAGTGAAAAATCAACCCTATACTCGTCAAGATATTAGATAATAGTTATACGATATTTATACAAAACATTGACATCACAAACCACTTTTGCTACTAATGAAGTAGTAAAGAATATTGGAGGTTAGGTGGGATAAGATGGAGTTGTTTGAGAAGCCCATTGTTGTAGTTAGCAAGTGCTTAGGATACGATGCATGTCGGTATAATGGCGAGATGCTCGAGGATCCCATACTGGAGAAATTGGCACCTTTTATCAAGGTGGTTACGGTCTGTCCTGAAGTTGAAATAGGCTTAGGTATCCCCCGTGACCCGATTAGAATCGTTGATCTAAGTGGGGGAGGCGTGCGATTAGTCCAGCCTGCGACAGGTAAGGATTATACAGAAGAGATGAATCGCTTTTCCAAAGACTTCTTCAATTCCCTTGAAGAAGTAGACGGTTTTATACTCAAAAGCCGGTCTCCTAGTTGTGCGATTAGAGATGCAAAAATATATTCGGGGTTAGAAAAGGCACCTGTTATTGGAAAAAGCGGAGGCTTGTTCGGTCGCTTCATGATGGAAAACCTCTCCCACTTGGCAATTGAAGAGGATGGTAGGCTAAAAAATTATAACATTCGAGAACATTTTTTCATAAAGTTATTTACATTATCCAAGTTTCGATCCTTCAAGAAGACCCTATCTTTACCCTTACTTATAGAATTTCAAAGTAAAAATAAGTACCTATTTATGGCGTATCACCCGTCAGGACAGAAGAGATTAGGAAGCATTATTGCTAATCCTAAACGAAAGCCTATAACAGAGGTATATGTGGACTATGAAAAAGCCCTCTACGAGGTATTGAGTAGGCCCACCTCGAGTGGTTCTAATATCAATGTGTTGCAGCATATCATGGGGTACTTCAAAAAAGAGTTGAGTGCCAAAGAGAAGTCCTTCTTTCTTACTCTCCTGGATCGATATCGTGAGCAAAAGGTACCCCTCAGCAGTCCTCTCGGTGTACTAAAAGCTTGGGCTGTTCGTTTTGAAAATGAATATCTAATGAAACAAACGTACTTTGAACCTTATCCGCATTCCCTTATCGAATTATTAGACTCAGGAAAAGGCAGAGATCTGTCATGAGGAGGCCGTGATGGAAAAACAAGCGCTGAGAGTTGCCTCACGGGCTGGTATTGTAGCTGGCTTAGTCTTAGGACTTTTTTTAAAAGGAATGGAAGTTCTGACACAGACTAAAGTCTATACTTTACTCTTAAATCTCGATTATATTCCGTTTCTTAATCAGTTGAACTTACCGGAAATTATAGAGTTTTTATTCCATATGATCGTATCCGTTATCTTAAGTATTATACTCATGTTTATCATTCGACTGCGATCATGGTCAAAGCAGAAAACCTTTAACCTAATCGTTACTATCTCTATTTTTATAGGTATTCTTCTATACCCTACTACAGTCTTGTCCGAGCGAACACCCGGTCTGTTTGATCTAAGCGCCATAGCGTTTTGGATAGTGGGCCACGGTATCTATGGCATTGTACTTGGGTTCTACCTATGCAACCGATTCAAAGATGATTTAGAAAGGGATATTGAGTTACAATGAAAGTAAATGAATAACAATAATGACTAAGAAGGAGAGACAAGTTGAGAATCTTATCAATTGAACCTACCCCAAGTCCTAATGTAATGAAATTAAATATGGATAAAACACTACCGACTGGTGTCTCTTTGAATTTCACTTCAAAGAAACAAGATCATTCGCCTGAATATATCACTAAGCTTTTAGAAATTGAAGGCGTTGAGGGGGTATTTCATGTTCACGATTTTATAGCCCTTGAAAGGCATCCCAAAGCAGATTGGAAACAGATCCTTTCCCTAGTAGGCGTGGTATTTGGCGAGGCTTTATCCCTCGATCAGAGGACTGATACATCTCCATCTACCACCTTTGGTGAAGTAGAGGTTCTTGTACAAACATTCAAGGGTATACCCATGCAAGTGAAAATCATGAACCAAGGCGAAGAAATGCGGTTCTCCTTGCCAGAAAGATTCGGGAGAGCCGTGATGGCTGTACAAATGGCTTCAGAGAATCTACTTAAAGAACGAGAATGGCAGAATTACGGTTTCCGTTACGGTACATTTAAGGAAGTCGGAGAAGACATAGTAAATGAGCTGTCCGCAACTCACGGGGAACAGCGTCTGCAAGAGCTTGTCGCGCAAGCCATAAGTCAAACCCCGATTAACCTGAACCAGGAGGAAAAAGAATCACCTTCTAAGTTAGATCATCATCACCCAGATTGGGAGGTAAGATTTTCTGCTCTCGAAAGAATAAATCCGACAATCGACGATATTCCGATTCTCGCTCAAGCGATAAAAGATCCTAAAATGTCCATTCGTAGACTGGCTACTGTATATTTAGGAATGATAGGAAAACCGGAATGCTTACCCTATTTATTTATGGCTTTAAAAGATCAATCACCCGCTGTCAGGCGGAGCTGGAGATGCACTATCAGATATAGGAGACCCATTGGCAATAGGTCCCATGTCAGCCATGCTTAACGATTCTAATAAGTTGGTTCGTTGGCGGGCAGCTCGTTTTCTCTATGAGGTAGGCGATGCTTCCGCACTTGTTGCCCTGAAAGAGGCTGTTCACGATTCGGAATTTGAAGTTAGCTTACAAGCCAGAATGGCTGTGGAAAGAATAGAAAGAGGCGAGGAAGCAAGCGGAACGGTATGGCAACAGATGACTCAATTAAAAAACGTAAAGAATAAGAACGAGTAATACACTGGGGGAATATGCTCGATCTAACTCCCTCTTTTTCTTTGAATTTATGAAACCAATATGGCCTTGCGCACGTATAATAGAGGAAATATTGATATTTTCAAAGAATAGTAGGGGGGATAAACTATGTCATTGTGGCTTAGGAAAGCAACAAGTATATTAGTAACAGTCCTTACGCTTGGATTAGTAACACCTCCATATCCTATACATAACGTACCTCAACGAAGTGAGCCGGTCATAGAGGTAAAGCAATCCATTCTTGAAGAAGCCAGGGAAGAATCCTCTGCTTCACAATCAAGTTCTTGGGACGAGCTATCTTGGGAGGAACTATCTCAAGAAATTACCGACAGACAACAACTCTCTAAACAATTTACAGCCTTCATGGCTTACCATGCTGATGCACAAGTGCAAAGGAAGTTCGGCCCAACGATCAGTACTCGAGTAGGGGAAGATTATCGCCAAGCCATTTTACCTGAATTTCTTAAAGTAGTCGAACAGTTTAGTCACGATGCAGATGAGCCACTATTACGTCATGTGGCGATCACCCAGAGGCCTGCCTCAGGACAAGGGGAGAGGATTTTTCATCTATATGATTCCAGGACGGGGGAAGACGTCGTTCGTTATCATGTTCGAAGAGAAAAACCACCACAGGATGGATATTGGTTTAGCTTTCACTATCATTTAAGAGAAGATCAGTTTCAACAGCATTACGAGCTCGGAAAAATTTATTGGGACAAGAATACCCCTCCTCGCTGGGTATCTTAACACACGGAAAACTATCGGACATTTGATCCTTTACATTGTGGAATTTTGCTAAGATTGGCCCTTGAGCGGACATGCGGTACTCTATTTGTTAATAATTCCTCTCTTGTAGCCTGTTTGGTACAAAATAGCGGATCGAGTGTCCGATAAAAGCTACTTTTGAGGGTTTTTAGGGGGAATAACGGATCGTATGTCCTGTCCCATTAAGGCCAATTATAAAAGGTAAAAAGGGTGCCCCCAAATTTTGAGGGACACCCTTTTTCGTGCGCGTAGGAGACCTATGCTAATAGATTGTTCTTTACGAGTACCGCTTTGATTATCGTATAATCTATCTCCTCTGGAAGACTTTCCTTCAGAGGCTTTAATTTTTTTTCTTCTAACTCGCTATGCTTTTGCAACACTAATTGTTCTATTTCCCCAGAAAAAAAATAGTCCCAGTTTAATTCATGGCCCTCCTTATAAGCTTGGAAGAGATGTTCCGCTATCGTCGTTGGCGAGCGCTCGCGTTCATGTGCAATCTCTGTGATCGTGCGTCCTAGCTGAAATTCTTGGTAAGTAATGAAATAACTCGGATTTTCATCCGCTTTTTTCTCCATAACTATCGATGTCTTTACTGAGGGTTTCTTTTCTACAGGTCCATTCGTCTGGATATATTCGAGGATAGGCCGGAGAAATCTCTCCCCATACTGTTCAAATTTCCGTTCGCCAACTCCCTTGATCTGGAGCATATCCTGCTCGCTATCCGGAAGGAGACGTGCCATTTCTTTAAGACTAGCGTCTGAAAAGATAAGATAAGGGGGGAGATGGGATTCCTCAGCAATTACCTTACGGATCCTTCGCAAATCATCGAACAAAGTCTCATCGTAGTCCGTAGAATCTTTGGCCTCTGGTTTATTTGTTTTAATCCAGATTTGCTGTTCTCCTGTTAAGACTTTTAAGGCTAACGGTGTTAGCCTTAATGTGGGGAATTTCATATCGCCCATGGTTAAGTAGCCGTCTGCCGCAAGATAATAGATAAAATTCATAATATCTTTCTCTGTATATCGATGGAGCAGTCCGTAAGTACTTAACTTATGAAAACCCATCTCAAGCACCTTTTGGCTCTTCGACCCTTTTAACACCTTAGCCGTGAGCGTGGCTCCAAACCGCTCACCCATTCGCTTTACACAGGAAAGAACCATCTGGGCTTCCTTGGTCATTTCCACTTGGTTTCCGTCTTGACGACAGTTGCTGCAGCGGCCACATTCCATTTCACCAGCCAAATCACCAAAATAATCGAGGATATAACGTTGAAGACAACGATGAGTATGACCGTAACTCACCATCTCTTGGAGCTTTTTATATTCTGCGTGCTTTTTCTCATCCGAAATAGAAGACTGCTCAATCAGAAACTTCTGTAGTTCGATGTCTTGGCCAGAGAAGAGTAAATAGCAATCACTTGGTTCGCCATCACGGCCGGCTCGACCTGCTTCTTGATAATAAGACTCGATATTCATTGGCAGACCATAGTGTATGACATACCGTACATTCGACTTATCTATTCCCATCCCAAAAGCATTCGTGGCTACCATGACTGTCGCTTTATCCTGGATAAACTGCTCTTGTGCTTGCTTTCGTTCTTGCTCTGTTAATCCCGCGTGGTAACGAACAACAGGTATATGATGTTCTCGAAGCCAGTCATAGACCTGATCGGTCCATTTTCTTGTGGGAGTATAGATGATGCCAGATTCTTTTAGATGAGATCGTACATAATCCATGATGAAATCATACTTATCTACACCTTTGAGTAGATGAAAACTCAGGTTTTCTCGTGCAAAGCCCGTATTCACCGTATGTTCCTCATCTATGTTCAAGAGTTCCTGAATATCCTGGATAACATAGTCGGTAGCTGTTGCGGTTAAAGCAACGATAACCGGAAGACGCTGAAGCTTGACTAGGTTAGGGATAATGGATCGGTAACTTGGTCTAAAGTCATGGCCCCATTGAGAGATACAGTGCGCTTCGTCCAATGCAATGAGCGATAGTGGCACAGATTGCAAAGCTCGAATAAATTCGGGCGACTCCAAACGTTCGGGAGCAACATAGACGAATTGATAAACCCCGAATCTTAAGGACTCTAGTCTTTGCTGTTGTTCCATAGTGGAAAGCGAACTATTAATATAGGTAGCTCGAATCCCAAGGGAAACTAGTGAATCAACTTGATCCTGCATTAGAGAAATTAATGGGGAAATGATGAGGGCTGTCCCGTCCAATACTAAACCGGGAATTTGATAGCACAGAGACTTCCCGCCACCTGTTGGCATGATGGCAAGAGAGTTCTTTCCGCTTAGGATCTGTTCTATAATGGTCTGCTGTCCCATTCGAAAAGTAGGGAACCCAAAGTAGCGTTGCAGAATTTCTTGAGCTTTTGAAAGCATGTCAATCATCCTTACAGTTAGTTTAACATTTTCTCGCAATAGCCTCAGCTACAGCTAATATACCATCTTCATCGTCTGTATAAGCTGTCGATAACTGACTAATCCAGAAACGCGTATCATCCATTGATTTTGTACCTTCCTTGACGAACGTTGACCAGTTCCACTGAGGAATGGATACCAACCAACCATGGTCACGTTGATGACGCATGGATCGGTGAACATCGTAATCGATCTTAGTTACATAAATCTGTATCTTCTCTTCATTGACGTCTACACGAAATGCACGAATCATTTTCTAGCCAGCCCTTCAACTTATTTATTGCCTATCAGTATAGCTTTTCCAATAGAAAAAAGATACCCGTAAGCCTACTATGATCACAAAAACTGATTAAATTTATCAAATTCATCTATTTCAATAATCTTATTTAATTTGCTACGATGAGAATAGAAATCCTTTATCGGAGGTATAACCATGAATAGAGCTTTAATTATCATTGATGTCCAGAAAGCATTTGACGACCAATCCTGGGGCCGCCGGAACAATTTGAACGCTGAGGAGAACATAGCTAAATTGTTAACTCATTGGCGTGAGTGTAAACAGTTAGTCATACATATTCAACATATTTCACAACAAAATCGAGATTCTCTGTTTTACTTTGAAAAGGAAAGTAGTCACTTCAAAGAAGAAGTCCAACCCCTTGACGGTGAAATTATCGTACAAAAAAATGTAAATAGCGCTTTTATTGGAACAATGTTAGAGAATATCCTTCGCGAGACAGGAACAACAGATGTAGTAATTGTAGGTCTAACAACGAACCATTGTGTGGAAACAACAACGAGGATGGCTGGTAATTTAGGCTTTAATACGTACTTGGTGTCTGATGCCACGGCAACCTTTGACCGATTGGGACCTGATGGCCAACTATATAAAGCTGAAGATATCCAAAGAATGACATTAGCAAACCTTCACGAAGAGTTCGCCACTATTATTGATACAGAGAGTTTGTTGCGATTATAGAGCTACTTTTCTAGGTCTTTCGTTTAATCTTAGCCCTGCATGAAGTATTGCTGAAGAGGGAAGAATATGGAACAGAGTCGATAATGACTTGTTGCTTTAAGTATGCTTCATGTATAATAGGGTTTGAACTTCGCTAGGGCGAGAGTTATTTAAGATTAAGGGGGATTTATTTCTATGCCGTGGTGGATGTACACCATAATTATTATTGTGGTAACAGGAATTATTTATTATTTTCTTTACCGATCAATGAAAAAACGTCAGAATGAGTTTGACGCCATGTATCGGGCACATAAGGAGGTTCGAGAAATCTTCGTATTACATAAGAAAATCGTTAAGCAACCAATTCGACCTAACTTAAAGTTCCCTAAGGTGAAGACTTACCAAGTAACAGCAAGAGTAACCTTTGCCCAGAAGTCAAAAGGCGCAAGCTTTACTGCCACACAAAACGTAACATTTATGATCGATAAGAAAGAATTTGAAAAGATCCAGCCAAACCGCAAATATAAAGTGGAGCTATCCGGAAACTATATCGGAAAAGTTCTGCAGGGTAAGAAAGTAGGATAAGAAAAAAACCGCCAGCGCATGGCGGTTTTTTTTGCGATCGGATAGGTGAATACATAACCTACTGGCTCTGGGAAGAAAATAGTGGAGGCGATAAAATTGCTAAAAAAATAAAGGAGGTTTTATTTATGTTCATGAATCAACATGCCTTACAAGAAATTAACGAGGTAAGACAAGGTCTGCAAGCTATCATTCGTCAAACCCAGCAATCTAATGCCATGTACCAGCAAATGCTCCATCAAGAACAACAAAATGCCATCATGTGTGAGCAATTAGCACAAAGAGAACATCAAGCTGTTCAAACAATCCAGATGGCCCTTCAAGGGCATCAAACAGCACTGCAACAATTTCAACACATGATGAATCTTTGTAACCATCTAGAGCAAGATATCCGAGCTATGGCAAACCAAACGATGCAAACACAAATGATGAACCCAGTTTCTTCTATTCCCTACCGCCAATAATTTTCATCAAAAGCTGACTTCCATTTAGAAGCCAGCTTTATTTTTTTGTTTTGGTAGCCATATTTACCAAAAAATGATACATTTCGATAAGAGTAAGCAATCAACTGAGAAAGGATGAAAAAGTATGGCACAACTTCGGAAATTGAGCCAGGATGATCTTGACCAAAGTCTAGAGCTATCCCAATATGCCTTCCAATATGTCATTCCTAAAGAACAAATAGAAGATCGAAAACGAATGGCAAGTTTACAAGAAATCTGGGGGGAGTTTGAAGGAGATCAGTTACTCTCTAAGCTTCATTTGCTACCCTTATGCGTTTATATCGGGGGAAAGGCAATAGAGATGGGGGGAGTGGCAGGGGTAGCGACGTGGCCTCAGCACCGTCGGAAAGGAAGTGTAAGCAGGCTCATAAAGCAAGCGCTTTTATCAATGAGATCCAATCAACAAACTGTCAGCCTACTCCATCCTTTTGATTTTGCCTTTTACCGCAAATACGGATGGGAATGGTCTGTGTCCCATAAGCGATACACAATAGAGAAGAGGGATTTAAACTTTATGTCGGAGGTACCAGGACAAGTCATTCGACTGCAAAATAATCAACAGTTAGAAACCATTATGGAACTCTACGAAGCGTTTGCCAAAAACTACAATGGAATGCTGCTGCGTTCAAAAATGTGGTGGGATTATTACATTAAACCCTCAAATTACCAAATTGCGGTGTGTGAAGATGAGCAAAGGCTACCAAGGGGTTACATCCTCTATCAGGTAAAAGACCGTATCTTTGAAGTAAAGGAGTTTATTTATCTTGACGAGGTAACACGAAGAGGTTTGTGGAATTTTATTTGTCAGCATGATTCTATGATTGACCAGGTTAAAATGAAGGCAACCGAAGATGATAAACTTCCATTTTTACTATCCAACCCGAGAATCAGCCAAGATATCATCCCTTATTTCATGGCTAGAATCGTTGATGTAGAAGCATTTTTAAAGCTGTATCCTTTTACCAAGACCCCTGCATCCATAACATTGACCGTGACAGATCCCGTCGCAGAATGGAATAATGCAACTTACAGGCTAGAGGACGGAATCGTTCTAAAACAGGAGACACAGTCGGAGGGATTTTGCTGCGATATTCAAACTTTAACCGTATTATTACTTGGAACACAGACCGCAGATTTTCTCTATGCCAGCGGAAAATTAACAGGGGACATTACTTCTGTAAACAGATTAGCAGAAGTGATTCATTCAAAACCAAGCGCTTTATTTGATTTCTTTTAAAGGAGTAGAACATGAGTATAAACTTAAATTTGATTCGAGAAGAGGATGCCGAAGAGATTCTAGAATTTGAACTGGAAAATAGAAGTTTTTTCTCTTCTATAATCCCTGACCGCGGGGACGAGTACTTTTCACTTCACTACTTAAATCGTCTTTTGAAAGAGATTGTTTCTGATCAACACAATGGCAAATGCTTTATGTACTTAATTCGCAATGAAGAACAAAAGTTAGTGGGAAGAATTAACTTGTTTTCCGTCGTGAGAGATGATCTGCAAAAGGCTGAACTAGGTTATAGAATTGGTAAACGCTGCAATGGTAGAGGCTATGCTACTAAAGCCGTAAACTTAGTTATTCATGAAGCATTCTCAAGGAACGGGTTACGGAGACTTGAGGCTGCCACAGATCCTGATAATATTGGTTCACAAATTGTTTTAATAAAAAATAAGTTTCAATTTGTCGGACGCACGCCACAATATATTCGAGTAAATTCTGAATGGAAGGACAGCATTCACTTCAGTCTGCTAAACCCCAATCGGTAGCCCTCAACAAATATTTTTCAACCTCCTCACCACTAGTTAGGCGAATTCATACACTATATGGATCTTGTTGCAGGAGGGAATAGAAATATGCAGGGATATTATCCAGTTCAGCATAGCGCTTCGACTCCATCAGCCACCCCCATCACCACTTACACGCTTGTGGACCCTTATGTTTACCAGACTCTAAAAACGGTTGTTGGAAAAATGGTTATCGTAGAGACGGTACGAGGAAGTATTCGAGGGACTCTCCAGAAAGTGGTTCCAGATCATATTGTCCTTCAAGCGGGAGACTCTACTTTTTTCGTACGCATTCAGCAAATTATTTGGGTAATGCCCGATTAATAAGGAATGAAACAACCCGATCCTCTCATACATTGTTGTCAGGTATAAATGGATCTGACAACTAGAGGAGGGGCAACTATGTTTAAGCGTATCGACAAGCTGCAAATTGAATTACCAATGCCTAAACAACCTGATGCAAACGCAGCGGCCGCCGTGCAAGAACTGCTTGGTGGTCGTTTTGGTGAGATGTCGACGTTGAATAATTATATGTTTCAATCTTTTAACTTCCGCGGCAAACGGAAATTGAGACCGTTCTATGAACTTGTAGCAAGCATAACAGCAGAGGAATTTGGTCACGTCGAACTTGTATCCAATACCATTAATCTTTGCCTTACAGGAACCACCTACCCCGGTGATCCCGATATCGCCCCCATGCGAGATGCATTACATAAGAGAAATTCACAACATTTCATTGTAACCGCACAAGCTTCCATACCCGCTGACTCCATGGGAAGACCTTGGAATGGGGATTATGTATTTAATAGCGGGAACCTTATCCTAGATCTCCTTCATAATTTCTTTCTGGAATGTGGGGCTCGCACCCACAAAATGAGAGTATATGAGATGACGGATCATCCGGTAGCAAGAGAGATGATAGGCTATCTTCTTGTCCGGGGAGGGGTGCATGTCCTCGCCTATGCGAAAGCACTCGAAATTGCAACGGGTGTAGACCTTACCAAGATGCTTCCTATCCCCAATCTAGATAATAGTAAATTCGAGACAGCTCGCAAATATGAGGCTCAAGGGATACACCGCAAGCTTTATACTTGGAGTGACAAAGACTATCGGCAGATCGCAAATATATGGAAAGGTGTCCATCCTCAGGATGGAGGAAAGCTAGAAGTCATCATAGGAACACCTGAAGGAGGCCCTATACCAGAGCTAGAAGAAATACCCGAATCATTTGCTCCTGGCTTTAGTCCCGAAGCATTTATCGAGCTTGCTAAAAGATTGCAAAAATCTGCTGGACTCTAACGATCTGCTTTTCTAAACAAGCTAATTCTAGCATACTGATTAATAGATGGGCATTTAGGATGCTTACAGCATCCTCTTTTGTTTTTAAATTAGATAGGAAAATTGTACTCCTTTTTTCATTTTCATGGTAATCTTGTTTAAGTGGACTAACTATATAGGAGAAGAACATGGAATTAGATATGAACAACCAAACTACAAGAGTGGTCGGGATCGGGGCATCAGCAGGTGGATTAGAAGCACTTGAACAGCTTTTCGATCATCTTCCGAGTGATCTTAATGCATCCTATGTTGTCGTTCAGCATCTCTCACCGCGTTATAAAACTTATATGCCCGAATTATTGTCTCGACGTACGAAGATGAATGTGCAACTCATTGAGGATCAAATGCAACTTCAGCCCAATCATGTTTACGTGATTCCCGCTGAGCATTTTCTCACGTTAGAAGGGAACATCCTTAGTCTATGCCGTTATCAGGATATGAACAAGGCGAACCTGCCTATAGACGTTTTTTTTGAATCACTTGCCCGTGTACAAGGACCGAATGGCATTGGGATCATTCTCTCCGGAACGGGAACAGACGGAACTAACGGTATACGCTCTATCTACACTGCAGGTGGAACAACAATGGTTCAAGACGACCAAACGGCGGGATTCGATGGGATGCCGAAGAGTGCCATAGGAACAGACATGGTTCACTTCGTGGGTTCCCCAGAGGAGATTGCAAGCTACCTTATTTCTTGGATTCATTCAGATTACCTACCCAAAGAGGAAGAGTCTGATGAGTTAATCGATATTCTTCAATTTATCAAATCACGAAATGGCATTGATTTCACAGGATACAAAAGAGCAGGGATTATTCGTAGAATAAAACGACGCATCAGTTTAAAAAGCCTTTCTGGACTTCAGGAATACAAGGAGTTATTACTGACAGACCCTCAAGAGCTCTTATCCCTGCAGAAGGACTTTCTTATTGGTGTAACACAATTTTTTAGAGACAAGGATGCCTTTAACGAAATCTATAACAAGGTTATCCCTGATTTAGTAAAACAGAAAATAGAAGAGGGACAAAAGGAGATTCGAATATGGGTTGCAGGCTGCTCTAAGGGAGACGAGGCTTATTCCTTAGCCATCCAATTTCAGCACTATTTCGACCTTCACTACCCGGACTTTTCATTCCGAATGTTCGCGACAGACCTAGATGCTAATGCTATAGAATATGCAGGCCAAGGTATATACCCAGAAGAGGTAGCCCTTAATATGCCGGAAGAGTATGTTGAGCGCTATTTCACAAAGCAAGAAGATGTTCTCCAAGTTAATAAAGACATCAGGAAACGAATTGTCTTTGCTCCACACAATCTCATTAAGGATCCGCCTTTCGTTAACATTGACCTTGTATCATGTCGGAACATGCTCATTTACCTTCAGCCTGATATTCAAAAGAAAGTCCTTAGCCTTTTTCACTTTTCTCTAAATAAAAAAGGATTTTTATTTTTGGGTCCTAGCGAAAGTGTGGGTAAGCTCAATCATCTGTTTACTGTGTATAACCGCAAATGGAATATTTACCGATATCACGAAATTGACTCCTGGGTTTCGAATAGTGCTATAGAACTAGCACCTGCTAGAGAGCGTAAGCCCGATCAGCAAAAGCGCGAGAAGGTGCTGCCTATGCATAGGTCACCTCTTAAGAAGACAACCGAGCATCTGTATTCTACCTTATTAGCGAAATATATGAGACCCTGTATGATTGTCGATGACAACCATCAGATTTTACATACCTTTGGAGATGTCCGTCCTTTTGCCTCATTACCAAGTGGTGAAATGAGTTTTAATGTACTCAAGTTTCTGGATACACAATTGACCATACCAGTTGGAACCGGTCTTCATAAAGTGAAGAAAGAAGATAAATCTGTAGGATACAAATCAATCAAAATGCAACAAGGCTCCCATACAATTTATGTCAACCTATCATTTGAACCTCATTATGTAAATGGAAACTTACAATGGATTGTCATCTTTTTTGAACAAGAGGTTCTAGAGGATCATAGGGAGACATTAAGTCAACAAACGATACCTTGGCCAGATGGGCTTACCAATCAGCGCATTTATGATTTAGAACAAGAGCTGCGTTATACCCAAGAGAATCTACAAGCTACGATTGAAGAGCTAGAAACCACGAACGAGGAACTTCAAAGTACGAATGAGGAACTTATTGCGGCCAATGAAGAACTTCAAAGTACTAATGAAGAGCTCCAGTCCGTTAACGAAGAGCTCATCTCAGTCAATACCGAGCACCAGCGTAAGATTCAACAATTAACTGAGCTTAATAATGATATGGATAACTTGTTAACGAGCACAAAAATCGGGACAATATTTCTGGATATGGAAATGCGTATACGTCGTTACACACTTGCTGCTACCGAAATTGTCCATCTTTTGGAAGTTGATTTAGGCCGTCCTATCAGTCATATATCACACCGGTTAGATTATTCACAATTTTTGGATGACATTCGAACTGTCATTGAGACGACAGAAGAAAGGGTTGCCGAAGTTCAAAGCTTTGAAGGTTCTTGGTATAGCGTTCGCATTCTCCCTTACCGCACATTAGAGAACGTGATAAAGGGCGTAGTTATTACGTTTTTCAATATCACCGAACTAAAACGGGTTAATGCTGACCTTATGAATCTTTCTTATGTGATCCAACAGAGTCCAAGCTCGTATTTAATTGCAAATTCGGATAAAGTAATCCAATACGTCAATCCTAAATATCTTCAGCAGAGCGGATTTACGCTTGATGAAGTGCTCGGTAAGACCATTGAGGAAATGTACTCACATCATCAAGATCTAATTGAGATTTACCCTTCCATTAAACAGCACCTAGATAATGGAGTCGAATGGAAAGCTCAAATTCAAAATAGAAAAAAAGATGGCGATCCTTATTGGGAATCGGCAAGCTTCCTTCCTGTCAGAAATGAGCACCTTCAGACGATTCACTACGTGATGGTTGCAGAGGATATAACGGAAAGGATGAAGGCCGAGGAACTAGTTCGCAAAACTGAAATGCGATCGGCGGTAGGGGAACTAGCTGCAGGTATCGCCCATGAGATCCGTAATCCTTTAACCGCACTAAAAGGGTTTGTCCAGCTCATGAGGGCTGATGGAGGAAATAAAAATTACATCGAAATTATGCTTTCTGAATTTGATCGTATAGAACAGATTATCAATGAACTACTTATGCTATCTAAGCCATCTGCGATTAATATAAAAGAAGAAGATATTCTTGTTCTCCTAAACGATGTAATTATGTTGTTAGAAACACAAGCCATTATCAAAAATATCCGGTTTAAAACTGAGCACGACAAAGAGCTAGGGAAAATACTATGTATTGGTAATCAAATTAAACAAGTATTCATCAACCTTCTGAAGAATGCCATGGAGGCCATGCCAAATGGGGGGGACATTCATATTCGAGTCAAGAAGGAAGGGAATCGATTTATTACCGTTGAGATTATTGACCAAGGTCAGGGGATTTCAGAAAATGAATTAACTAAACTTGGACAACCATTCTATACTACTAAAGAAAAAGGAACAGGTCTTGGACTGCTTGTTTGCTTTAACATCATGAAGGATATCAATGGAAACATGGAGATTGATAGCGAAGTAGGCAAAGGGACAAAGATCAGTTTGGAAATTCCGATGTAAAAAATACAAAAGATAGCCAATGAAACTGCTAGTAACACAAGTTTCATTGGCTTTTATTTTTCACTTCTAAATTTTTAATAATGGTTTTTGCATCCTTTAAATGAAGAAAAATTTGACTAATAAAGTGAGCTTTCCTGTCCTCAAGAAGATCAGGTTGAATCTGCAGGAATAAGTCTTCCATCCATTGAAGTTTGGAAGCTAACTCTTCGATCTGCGGATCAACAGGTTTACCTATCTCTGGTTGCTTTCGTTGCTCTGGGGGAGCAAGAAGCTGCTGACGCAACTGTTGCAGCTGAAAGGAGAGTCTTTGCGAGCTTTGTTCTTTTTCCATGAGGATTAGATAGCCATAGCGATCCTCTTGCCACTTTTGATAGATATCGTAGAGGTGGAGTGTTCCATCTTTGTGTATAAGATTCAACTCAATCTTCTGAGTCGACTTCGGAACAATGAGTCTTTGAAGCTTCCTCTTACTTTCTTCATCCGTCCAATCTAATAGGCTCGAAGATAGTGAGAACTGTACCGCAACTTCAGAAGAATAGGCCACAATGTTCCAATCGGGCTCGATGAAAACTAAGGGTACTGGAATATAGTTAAGAACTTGCATGTTTACTCCATCCTGCTGACTCCTGTCCAACATGTGGATAATGTTCAAGGAAATCATGAAGACTTACTAAGTCAGGTATCACTATGGTTTGTGTTGAAAGATTATCGAGACTATATCGTTCACTTAATCTTCCTCCGAGGAGAATAGTCGGCCTATTCGGTAACAGCTGAAGCTGCGAAACATATTGTGAAATTTGCGGTAAATGATAGACGATCGAAACCGATATACCGATCACATCTGGTTTCCACTTCATAGCATTGGCTAAAGCATATTCCAGAGGTAAATTTGGACCTAAATAATGTACATTCCATCCCGTTTCCTCAAAAGTGGAAGACACTATCTTTAATCCGAGATAATGCTGTTCTCCTTCAGGACAGAAGAACATAGCTCTATATCTGGATTTCATACGGCAAGTCGAATGGGTAATCATGTATTGGCTAAGTAGGATATCACAAACCCCAGTGGCCAAATGTTCATCGGCTACATCGATGATATTGTTCTCCCAGAGTGAGCCTATATATCTCATGGCCTGAGTAAATAACTGATCATATATAAACAAGGTATTGTAACCCGTATTCGTATATCTATCGATAATCTTTTGTGCATCCTGTATTCTTCCGTCGAGCAAGTACTCAGCAAACTTTTCTATATCCGGCAGCATACCTTCACCCATCTCTCATGATCCTCTCGCTTCATTATACATCTTTCTCCAGAGAATAGGGCTACTAATGTCTGTCAATGCTCAAAACCTCTTTACTTCATCTAGCAACCATTTCTATTAGATTATCAACTCTATCACCCTCAAAAAGTGATAGAGTTTCGCGAAGGTATAAGAGTACCAACTAGATTTTACTTATGAAGGAGAGAAAAGCATGTTTAAAAGAGCTATGAAAAAAACATTTATTGTAACAGCATCTGCTGCACTTCTAGCCATTGGCTTGTCTTCACCTAGTTACGCTGCAACCGAGAATACAATAAGAACCTATTATACTTTCACATGGAACGGCTTTCAATTTAAAGTACCTGTTTATCAGGTTCAACCAACTCAACCAACCCAAACAACATCACCAGCTGAGACAACACAACCAACTCAAACACCGACACAAACAACGACACAAACAACGACTAGTCCAACGTCTACGAATCAAACTGTGATTTCTGAAGCCCAACAAGTGGTCAACTTAGTTAATGCAGAAAGAGCAAAGGTTGGTCTTGCTCCGTTGAAGTTAAATACTTCCTTGGCTAGTGTAGCAAAAGTAAAAGCCGAAGACATGAGAGATCAAAATTACTTTTCTCATACTTCGCCAAAATATGGATCTCCGTTTGATATGATGAAATCTTTTGGTATTAAGTACTCTTATGCTGGTGAAAACATTGCAGCCGGTCAAAAGACTCCTGAAGAAGTAATGAAGAGCTGGATGAACAGCCCAGGGCACAAAGCAAATATCCTAAGTAGTAATTTCACAGAAATTGGTGTAGGTTTTGCTAAAGGCGGAAGCTACGGAACCTATTGGGTACAACAATTTATTAAACCATAGTCAGTTAAGTCGGTCGAATGATCTATTTTATATAGTAAAGAAAGGCGCCCTGTGATGGGCGTCTTTCTTTATTTATACTTACTGGTAATAGTTCGTTGAACCATTTTGTTGCATGGTTTGATTATTTTGTTGTTGCTGACTAATAGATTGAAGCTGGTTTTGAGACTGAGAAATCAGCTGATTCATTTGAGATAGCATCTCAACAGATTGAACTGCCTGACTGGCTTGGTTTAGAACTTGAGCGGCTTGCTGAATATTAGATTGCAATTGTTCGAAGGATTGTTGCTGTTGGTTTTGAATCTGATTGGCAAATTGGTTCATTTGCGTCAACAGTTGGTTAGCCTGTGCTTGATTTTGACTAGTCCCTGTTGTCCCTGTTGTTTGAGATGTTTGTAATTGACTAAGAGTGCTTTGCATTTGGTTCAATTGATTGCGTAACGGTACCAGCTCTTCTGCAATTTCTTCTTTAGCTACTGCTTCTGCGATTTGTTCTGTTTTGTTCTTTGTCAATAAGAACGCCTCCTTTGTTGAATGAGATTCTTCTTCTCTCAAGAAAACATTTCTGCGCCAATATTCGGTGGGAACAATGGACATGCATCACACCACCTGTAATGGAATGGAATTGGCCTTGACTGTGACCGCCAGTAATAGCGGGAACTGGAGGACAGACTTATTATGGCTAAAGAAAAGTTAATAATGCATCGAGTGAGATCAAGTCTTAGAGAGGACTCTGTAAACGGACGTGATCCAATAGATCAAAAGCAAAAGAAGAGAGTTCACGAGCGTGGCTCTCTTCTTTTGTTTGTACAATATGTACGATTATGATTATGATGCAGCGAAATTACTCACGCCCAATTTCCATTTCGGAAGATAGGTTCACGTTTACCATCAGCCGTTTCGCCATCAATGTTCATGTGTTCAGAGCCAATCATGAAATCCACGTGAGTAAGGCTACTGTTTAACCCATGTTCTTCTAACTCTTCTTTACTCATTGTCTTGCCACCTTCTAAGCAAAAGGCATAAGAATTACCGATAGCTAAATGGTTTGAAGCATTCTCATCAAATAAAGTATTAAAGAAAATTAAGTTTGTTTTTGAAATGGGGGAATCATTTGGCACTAGGGCAATTTCTCCTAGGTAATGGGACCCTTCATCCGTCTCAATCAGGCGTTTGAGGACTTCGTATCCCTTTTCCGCTGTAAAATCTACAATCCTTCCTTGTTCAAAGGTCAGTGTAAATTCCTCTATTAAATTTCCGCTATAACTCAAAGGCTTAGTACTTCTCACGGTTCCATTAACCCCATGTTTTAGGGGAGTTGTAAAAACTTCCTCTGTAGGCATGTTGGCCATAAAAGGAGTCCCTTTCTCGTTATGGCTTCCCGCACCCACCCAGATATGAGCGGAAGGCAGCTCAATCGTAAGGTTCGTCCCTGGTGCTTCATAATGCAAGTAGCGGTATCTTTTATCATTGAGCATCGCTGCTTTGGCATTAAGAAGATCGTTATGATTTTGCCAGGCTTTTACCGGATCATTCGTTGTTATTCGGGTAGTCTCGAATATGGCTTGCCATAGAGCTTGCATTTGCTCTTGTTGCGGTAGATCTGGAAATACTTTTGCCGCCCAGGCAGGGGAAGGGACGGCTATCACAGACCAACTTACCTTATCTGACATCGCATAACTTCGAAACTTATTCATGGCTTGTCCGGTTGTCTTGTTCATCATTGCAATTCTCTCTGGATTTACCCCTTTTAATAGATCAGGATTTGCTGCAACAATCGAAAGGAAAGCTGCATTGTTCTCAGCCATTTCTTCAAATCCCTTTGCTCTCCACATTGGAAATTCCAAGAATGCTTCATCAGGGGCAAGATCATATTTTATCCGCGTTAGTTCATCATCTGTCCATTCAGTATGTACATGTTTAGCTCCTGCTTCATAAGCCTTACGAGCAATTTTCCTAACGAAATCTGCAGAAGCTAAAGGAGAAGTTATTACTAGAGTCTGACCTGCTTGGATGTTCACTCCCACTTTTACAGCTAACTGAGCATATCGGTCTATCATAGTTTCAAAATCGATCATAAGAACCCCCTAGGAAAATTATGGATACCTATCCATGTTAACATTTATTTTAATTAAATTAAAGTTGACTATTTGGGTCAAGAAGAGTAGGAAATATGGATAGCGATAAAGAAGAATAAAGAGAGGAAACATATTGAAGGGGAGAGAAGGAAATGATGGATGTGAGATATCCTGTTGGACACTATTCATATGAGGAAGAGGTAACAGATAAGCAACTGCAAGTCTGGATAGATGAGATTGAAGCCGCTCCTGCTCGTTTACGAGAGACGGTGATCCATTTGTCCGATGAACAACTAAGCACTCCTTACCGACCAGGAGGCTGGACGATCAGACAAGTCGTTCATCATCTAGCTGACAGCCATGTTAATAGCTACGTGAGATTTAAACTAGCGTTGACAGAGGATGTACCGACAATTAAACCCTATGCCGAAGACCGATGGGCGGAACTTCATGATTCTACAACCAGCATCCTAGTTTCATTAGATCTGTTGGATGCCCTACATAAACGATGGGTGATCCTTCTTCGTTCTCTTAACAAAGTTGAGCTTAATCGTACATTTCATCACCCGGATACAGGCAGGATCAGTCTTAAGGTTAACATAGGATTATATGCATGGCATGGTCGTCATCATATTGCTCACATTACTTCAATAAAAGAGAAAATGGGATGGTAGGTTACTATTAGTTCTTTTACTGGTATAAAAAGGAGAAGATGTAAATCATGTTACTAAAAAAGGAAAGAGAGCACATCGTAGAATATGGAAAAAAACTGATTCAGGCGGGCTTAACCAAAGGGACAGGGGGGAATATTAGTATTTTTAACCGTGAGGAAGGACTCATGGCTATAAGCCCAAGCGGACTAGACTATTTTCAGACAGAACCTGAAGATGTTGTCGTTCTAAACCTAGCAGGAGAGATTGTTGACGGTGCTCGAAAGCCCTCAAGCGAACTTGAGATGCATAGTATCTTCTATAAAAAGAGAGAAGATGTTAATGCTATTGTTCACACGCATTCCCCATTTGCGACAACCATCTCCGCTTTGCAGTGGGAATTGCCTGCGGCCTCCTATCTAGTTGCCTACGCAGGGTACAATGTGCGCTGTGCGAAGTATGCTACCTTTGGGACAACTGAACTGGCTGAATACGCCTTTGAAGCTATGATAGACCGGTATGCGGTATTACTCGCAAACCACGGCCTGTTAGCAGGTGGATTCGATATTGTGAATGCCTTTAATATTGCAGAAGAAATTGAGTTTTCTGCAGAAGTCTATTATCGTGCAAAGAGCATTGGAGAACCGGTCATCATCCCTGATGAAGAGATGAAAATCTTGGCAGAAAAATTCAAAAGCTACGGACAAATGAGCACAAAGAGAAACGATTAGTCGCTTCTCTTTTTTCATTTATTAACGAAGAGTATAAACCCCAGACCATTCGAGTAAGTATGGTGTTAGCTATATAGAATTTGGAGGGGGAAAGCCTCATGATGATTTTAGGAATCGATCTAGGCAGTACGTTTGATAAATACGTTTTTATTAATACTGAAGATAGAGCCGTACGGTTACACCGTCACCCTTCATCTTCTAGCCACGCATATGGGGTAGGACGGCTTAAAACCTTGTGTGAGCATTACGGTTTTGTTCCCTCAGACATTCGTGAGGTGATTTACGGAGCAACTATGATAGACTCATTGGAAGATTTATCACGACTTTTTCCTCATGCTAAAATGACGGATCCTGAACAAATGTCAGATAACTTTACTCATGATCAGAGAAACTTAATCCTGTTCAGTATGGGCGCGAGTACGATTTCTATAGAGGGCACGTCAGCCTTAACGGAGTTGAGCCAAATCGGGGGTGGAAGCATCATTACGTCCCCAGAGAACGAATGGTTTGCCTTTGATTCTTCATTTATCAGTTATTACCCAGGTCCAGCAAGTTTTGGGCAAGGGGGAACGCAAGCTACCGTTCTAGATGCTCATGTGTTACTGGGACGTTTATTTCCTTTTCATTTTCTTGGTGATAATCTTGCCTTATCAAAGAATGAAGCCTATGGAGCGATAAACCGTCTATCATCCCACAGGGAACAAGATCCCTTCGGAACAGCCAACCATATTATTAGTCAAATTAATCATTCAGTGAGCGCTTCACTACTAAATATCCTCAATCAACATAACCTGGTGGCTGAGGAAACTAACTTAGTCGCCTGTGGTGGGATGGGCCCCCTTCACGCCGTAGAGATAGCTCAGAATCTTGGGATACCTGAAGTCCTCGTACCTCGCTTTCCAAGTTTAGGCTTCCACATGAATGAAACCATATCCCGTTGGTTGAAAGAGAACGAGCCTCGCCTACATGAAAGAAATGCTGCGTCCGACGCATTACTCGAGCGATCTGAATGTTTATTTTGTATAGAAGATAGGCTTACCAATATGGAAGTATCCTTTTATGATCGAGAAAAACTGTTTACAGGAACAGCATTGTACGGACCAGCCATTGTTGTCCAAGCTGATTCGACAACTTGGATTCCTCCGTATTGCCATGCTGTAGTTGATGAGGATCAGTTTATACGGATCCAGGTTTCTTACTGTTACTAATCATCATCCAATAGAAGAAAACAGAGCACCAACTGGGTGCTCTGTTTCATTTAATCCTAGCTAGCAGGTGCAACCGGTGTTTCAGTATCTCCAGGAGTTGGCTCAACAGGTGTTACAGGCTCTGTTGGTGTCACCGGTTCTGTAGGTGTTGCTGGTTGTTCAGATGCTGCAGGTTGTTGCGGTGCCGCAGGCTCTGCGGGAGCTGGCGGTTGGGCAGGAGTTGCTGGAGCCTCATCTGCCGGGGCCGCAGCCGGTGCTGTGATGGTGATCGTCCTGGTTGTTTCATCCCAACCTACATCGGACCCTAGCGCTTCCCCTACAAAACGAAGAGGAAGCATCGTACGACCTTTCATCACTTGAGCAGGTACATCAAGTGTTAGAGTATCGCCATTTCGTGTAGCCTGACTCTGACCAATAACCAAGCTAACGGTTGTATCTTGCTTCCGGATGGACACCGTTCTGGTTGCTTCATTCCAATCTACAGTCGCACCCAACGCTTCGGAGATCTCGCGAATCGGGACCAGTGTTCTTCCCCCTGTAATCGTCGGCTGAACCGCAAACCTTACTCGCTCTGTTCCTACGAAGACCTTAATCGTCTGCAAGCCTACACCTGATATGGAAGAAATCATCTTAGGGACATCCGTATTGTCTATAACACCGTTAAAATTTTCAGCCCCAACGCCATAAGCAAAGATCGGAACCATGTTACCGGAGTGCCCACCGGTACCACTTAAGGAACGTATCTCAGTATTCATCGCCGCCGCATGGTGACGATCAGCAATGATACTTCCTATTTCCCAACCGATCTTAAACGAGGGAAGAATCTTCCCTTGTGCATCAACAATTCTTCCATTAAATTCAGCGATTTGTGCATCAGACAGATCAATGTTAGCATATCGCTTAAAAACATCACGTACACTGTTCGCGGTGTAAGAATTGTTTGTTGCCGTGTCTACGACTAATTGGGCAGCCATATATTCTGGTGTCACAGGAATGGATTTTAGTTTATTAATATCCATCGGTTCAGAAGCCGCAATCCCCATGGTCTCATGATCAGCAAGAGCGACAACGAGAGTGTCTCCATTCTGTCTTGCCCAATCCACTGCATACCTTACGGCATTATCAAAATCAATCGTTTCTTTCCAGATACTCGTAAAGTCCACTGCATGGGAAGCGTGATCAATACGAGCTCCCTCGATCATGGCAAAAAATCCTTGATCCCCTTTGGATAGAAGTTCAATCGTTTTTGCTGTCATATCCTTGAGCGTCGGTTCGTTGCTATTCAACTCATCGCGATCGATGACATAGTTCATAAAAGAATCATGAAATAACCCTAATAATTTATCACCCGTTGCTGCCTGCAACTCACTTCGATTGGTTACATAAGTATACCCTTGATCTTTAAATTTTTGGATAAGATCCACGCCGTTTTGTCTCTCGGCCGTAAAATAACTTCTTCCTCCACCAAGGATGACATCCACCTGTCCCCGGAATAACTGTTTGGCAATCTCCTCTTGTCCAGCTCGACTCAATACCTTAGCTGTAAAACCTGCAGGGGTAGCATCCGTTGCCGTATTGGTGGAGACGATTCCCACCTTTTTCCCTGCCATCTGGAAGACCTCTAAGATGCTATCAATCGGCTTTCCATCAGGGGTAACACCAATCATCGTATTTTTTGTTTTGGTTGCCGTACCTAAGGCGGTAGCGGCAGCCGCAGAGTCCGTAACATTATTATCAGCAGAGTAGGTTTGGGAGAGAGCAACATGAGGAAGGCTCTGGATAAAAAGTCGTCCTTCTTTTCCATGCTCGAACAAGCGAGCTACTTCCATTTGACCTATGCCCATACCATCACCAATGAGCACGATCACATTTTTTGGTTGTTTTGCCGCGGTAATATTCGCTGTTTGATTAGCATTACGTCCATTGTTGTTTATGGACAAATTCTGTTGTGTATTATCATCTAGATTCTCACTGTCTCGAAATGACGTTTGCCTGGTTCCGCGTTGCACAGGATCTGGACCCAGATCATTCGTGGCTCTGTTTCCGGCTTGTTGATCCATAGAATATTGACCTTGCTCTGGTCCTTGATTTGTATTCTTTGTCTGAGGATTCATCGATTCTGATTGTTGTACATTTGATCTGGGTGTAGCCGTTCCGCAACCCACCATACTGAGAGTCAATAAAGCAGCCAGAACCCCGTTTAAGATTCTTTTTCTCATCATTTTCCTCCATTGAGTATCAAGTATTGTATAGATGTGACTTCAATGGATAGTATTTGTTATTCAATTAAGAACAAACAATGTATATGTTGGTAAAAAGAGGATCATCTTCATTCACCTCCCCCTAAAGTAGGAAAGGCCTAAACCGCATATAGGATCGACTACCTATTTTTACCAGTTAATGAAACTTCCCATATCATTCCAGCGTCAAACAATCAGAACCGGTTGGAAATCAAAAAGGAGGAAGCGTTATGACGATGAATGTATCATCTTTTATCAAGGTTCTGTTGTTGATTGGTTTTATCCTCATCCACCCTTTTACTACCTCTGCTTCACAAGATCCTGTTGCAAGCATTTCGCTTAACCTATCTAAACTTACTCTAACCGTAGGAGAAGAAACAGATAAGCTTTCGGTAACGGTATTACCTTCTAATTCCAATCAGGCTGTTCGGTGGACATCCAGTTCTACTGGCGTGGCAACGGTTGATGACAAGGGAAGAGTGAAAGCCTTAGCCCCGGGGACAGCCTCTATCATCGTTTCTTCCGTTGAAGGTGGGTTGACAGCCGTTTGTTCGGTGACGGTAATACCAGAGGAAAAAAAGGTAGAAAAATTAACGTTAAACCAAACCCACGTTACAATCACATGGGGAAAGGAAGACGTCACTCTGAAGCCTGTTTTCCAACCTGTAGATGCGACAAACCAACAAGTAAACTGGACCAGTACCAACTCTCATGTTGCCAAGGTCGATAAAAATGGAAAAGTTACAGCAATAGGTATAGGCACAGCGACGATCGTTGCTACAAGTGTCGATGGTGGCTTTACCGCCACTTGTCAAATAAAGGTTATTGATTTCCCCGTGCATTCCATAACGTTAGATAAAACAAAATTGACTTTACATGCAGATGGTGAAACAGCTACCTTAAAAGCCACAATCCACCCAGCCGATGCAACGAATAAGAAAGTGCAGTGGCAAACTAGCAATCCCTCTATTGCATCAGTGAATTCGAAGGGAGTGGTTACCCCACTAAAGGCTGGAACAGCTACCATCACGGTGTCAACCGTAGATGGAGGGAAAAAAGCCACTTGTACGGTAACGGTCATCCCGCGATTTACAGACCTTATTGTAGATAAAGAAAGTGACAACAAAGTCACCATTACTTGGAACGGGACATCAGGAAACGTAAAGGCTGAATTAAAAAGAGGGAATTCTTTAATCCAATCCACGACAACAAGCAATCGAAAAGCTACCTACTCAAAACTAGAAAAAAATGCAGAATATAAATTATTCTTAAATGGACATCACGTGAAGACCTTCATCATTTCCCAACTTTCACATACGCAGATCAAGGATCTTCGTCTATATAAAAACCATTCATCAAGTGTTACGGTTTCGTGGAGCGGGACATCAGGTACAGTTCCAGTTACCCTTATACGAGACAGTAGAAAAGTCGATTCTATATCCACTAATAATCGGAGTGCAACTTTCTATGATTTAAATGAAGAAGCACAATATAAAATTCTTATCAGTGATAAATGGGTAAGTAGTTTTCAGCTAAAAAACTTAAATCAGCTAAAAGACTTTTCTATTGATGAGAAAACCAGCACAAGTATAAGCATGTCTTGGAGCGGTACAACTAGAACCGTATTCGTTGAACTCTTCAAGGATGGGCGTCGAATCGATTCCCTGTCTACTTCTAATCGAAAGGCTAAATTTCAAGGATTGGATCGCGATACAGAATATGATGTTTACTTGGATGGCTATTATGTTCGAACGGTAAGAACGGATAAAATTAAGAACCTTCGTGATTTAAGTGTAAAGAAAGTTGGCACTGGTGCGGTTGAATTTGTATGGACTGGAACGGATGGGTTAGTGGAAGTTGTTCTTCGTAGAGACGGGATTTTCTTTGACTCAAAAACAACAAAAGAAAGAAAAATCACCTTTTCAGGACTTGACGCCAATCAGGAGTATTCCATATACGTAGATGGTCACTACATCCGTTCTTTTAAAATTGATCTAAAAACATTTAAAGATATTCAAAATCATTGGGCTAAACTAGCGATCGAAAACTTGGCTAACCACGGGATTATCAATGGATTTAGTGATGGTACCTTTAAGCCCGATCAGACTGTGACCAGAGAACAGTTCGTAACCATGTTAATTCAGGCCAAGAACATATCATTAAAAAAAGCAGAAAACTCATTCAGTGATGTGACGACAGACCGTTGGTCCTCCGCTTACATTGCAACCGCTATTGACCAGGGCATTGTTGTGAAGAGTGAATATGGCACTCATTTTCGCCCTCAGCAAGCCATTAGTCGCGAGGAAATGGCGGTGATGACGGCTCGCTTCCTAAAACTAAAAGCAGCACCTTCAGCTATTCAGTTTAAGGATCAAAGAAAGATAAACAATAAAGGTCTAGTTGGTGCCGTAGTAAAGGAAAAAATTATACTAGGATATCCTGATCAGACCTTTAGACCAGATCAACCTCTTACTCGCGCCGCGGCAGCCGTTGTCATGAACCAAATATACAAACCGTAATCTAGAGGGAAAGGCCTATTCATTAGGCTTTTCCCTCTTTCTTCCTTGCATGTTCCCCCCATAAAATCTGGTGAGTTTGCGAAAACAATCGTGAGGGTAATTGAATCCTTAACGTGAATTCATAAAAGGGGGAACACCATAATGGAGCACATTAAGGTATTATTAGCAGATGATGATCCTAATGTAAGAGAAATCATACGTCTTTACTTCAGCAATCAAAAGATGAATCTTATCGAGACTGATCGGGGAGACCATGCGGTTGACTTAGCCAAAAAGCATTCACCTGATCTCATTATTTTAGATATCATGATGCCTGGAATGGACGGCTTCGACGTCTGTCGCGAGATTCGGAAATTTTCTGATGTCCCTATTATCATGCTCACAGCAAAGGAAGAAGAGATTGATCGAGTTTTAGGGCTGGAAATCGGGGCAGACGACTATATGACGAAACCCTTTAGCCCAAGAGAGCTCCTTGCAAGAATGAAAGCTATTTTTCGTCGTTTACAACCTAAAGATGCGCAAGACGAAAATGCAGCTCAGACATTAAACTTCGGTAACTTTGTCATCGACATGCTAAAGCGAGTTGTCATCATAGATGGCGAGAGTCTGCTCTTAAGGCCAAAAGAATTCGATTTACTTGTCCATCTAGCCAAATCCCCGGGAACGGTTTTTACTCGTGAACAGTTGCTCGAACAAATATGGGGGTACGACTTTTTTGGAGATATTCGTACAGTAGATGTCCATATTAAGAAAATTCGCCAGCGTTTAAACCCGTTAGATTACCAGGTCATACACACGATGTGGGGAGTAGGGTATAAATTTGAGGTAGCCGCTTCATGAGATGGGTACACAAAACTCTTTTTCGTCGCCTTATGATCAGTTATTTAGTCACTGTTCTCCTAGGCCTTGGCGTTGTTGGATTGTCCATTACATGGTTCACCAAGGGCCATCTCTATGAACGTACACAGGAAGAATTAGTGCGTAAAGCGAAGAGAGTGAATTTAGCGATTCAACATACGTCTGTACCCAATGAGTCAACAGTCGAGCTTCTCGCGTTCTTCGATCAATCCTTTGATAATCGAATTTGGGTTTTTAATAGGGAAGGAGAGATTATCGCCACCTCCATGAAGGATGAAGTATTCCTTGGGAAGGCTGTTTCGCAGAGAATTGCTTCTACCGTATTGACAGGTAAGGACATCCTAACCGAATTAGAGTTTGAAGGATTAAATAAACCGATGCTCTCTGTTGTCGTGCCTTGGGGCAAAAAGGATCATATATATGGTGGAATCGTACTCCATGCACCCGTGGAAGGGATGGCTCAAACCGTGAATTATATTAGGGAAACCATTCTCTGGGCTACTCTATTCGGAGTCATTTTCTCAACAGCGATTGTATCTTATATATCGTGGTCAATCTCCCGACCACTAAGGAAAATTGAACGCACGACAAGTGAGATTGAAAGAGGAAACTATCATCAGCGTGTTCACATTGAACACCCTGCTGAAATTGCGGACCTTGCCGAAACCATCAACTGTCTAGCAGAGAAATTAGAGCAAGTTGAGAATACCAAACGTTCCCAAGAAAAAGTGAGGAATGACTTCCTGACTAATATTTCCCACGAGCTGCGAACTCCATTAACCGCCATGCAGGGCTTTTTAGAGGCGTTGCAGGATGGGTTAGTCGAGGATGAAGATACACGTTTAAGGTATTATCAAATCATGTATCAGGAAACCTTGCAAGTGAATCGCCTGGTAGATGATTTGATGGAATTGATTAAGCTCCAAAATAAAGATGTAACCCTATATAAAACACCAGTACAAATAGATGAAGTTATTCATATAGTGGTTCAGTGTTTATCTAAAGAAGCAGAGGACAAAGGGACTCGCTTGAAATCGCAGATCGAACCCAATCTTCCTACGATCCTCGCAGATCCAGATCGTTTAATCCAAATCTTAAAAAATTTAGCCACTAATGCTATAAAATTTACCGAAAAAGGATCTGTAACCATCGAGGCCAAACAGATGGGTCAACATTTACAAATTCAGGTTGTGGATACGGGTATGGGGATTCGAGAAGAAGATTTAGAGCGTATATGGGAGCGATTCTTTAAAGGAGATCGAGTTCGTTCCAAAACCATTAAAGGCACTGGGTTAGGTTTAGCCATTGTTAAAGAATTAGTGGAAATGCATGATGGAGAAATCTCTGTTAAAAGTAAAGTAGGTGAGGGGACTACCTTTACGTTTAGTCTTCCCATTGTTGAAATATAAAAAAGTCAGAGGCAGCTCGGATGTTCGAGTTGCCTCTGTTTCGCTTGTTTAGTTAGTAGTCGTTTCGCCTTGTTCTTCTGTTGTCTCACCTTCTACTGCTGTATCATCTGCCGGCTCTTGAATATCCCCATTAGCAGGTAGGGCAGGCTGATCAACGGCAGGAGTTTCACTTGTTGGTTGGTCTAAAGATCCGCCACTCGGGCTTTCCTGAGATGAACATCCTACTGCTAACACTATAGCCAATGCACCAGTCATCAATAACATAAAGAACTTTTTCATTTTTAATTCCCCCTTAGGTTTTATTCTTGCTTCCCACTCCTCTGTGGGATTGATTTCATTATACAAAGCGACTATGACCAATCTGTTTTCACTTTGTGAAAAGTTAGAGGATCATTGTGAATTTTTTATGACCCTGTTCTTAGGCATAGGAATAGATGTTGTGATAGACTATAAAGGAACGGAAAGGGTATTTACTTAAATAAAGGGAGAGGTTTTACATATGTCAACTCCAACACTACCACCTAAAACATGTGAGATCGATCGAATGATTACAAAACCTGAGGATATTGAGAGGGTTATTGCAGGAAAAAAAATCTCCACCCGTAGAAACGGCAGATACGCCGATCCAGGTGAAGTCATGATCTTGAATGGAAAATCGTTTCGTGTAGATCGAGTTTATCAAGAAACTTTGGGAGATCTAAACGATGAGAAGGCGAAGATGGAAGGCTATGATAACTTAGAGGAATATAAACAATCTATTTTATCTATCCACCCTGGGATGCCGTGGCTTCCACAAATGAAGGTATGGGTTCACGAATTCTCTGCAGTAGAATAAAAAACAAGAAAGGCCATGCGAGTACACTCGTATGGCCCTTTATGTTCTGTAGCGTCTTTCCCATAGACGGTAGAGGAATATTGTAATGGAAAAAAAGATCGCATATACCCCAATGGTAACTATCAAATTTTTAGGATCTGAAACCAGATTATCCCCAACAAAGGCAAACAGTAGCATAGCTGGCACTTTCCCAATAGATGAGGCGAGAGCATACACCATAAAAGATACTCTGCTTAAAGCGGAATAGATATTAATAAAGATCGAAGGAATGATGGGTATCATTCTGCTAAATAAAATCACAAGAAAAGCATTTCTTTCAAACAACAAGGTGACTTGCTCTGTCCTCTTATATTTTTTTAAAAATTGAGCTCCCCATTCTTGATAGCCATATCGCACAAAAATAAACATGATAAGAGAAGCCATCGATGAACCTATCCAAGTGATAATCCCCCCGGACAAAGGTCCGTACGCCGCTCCAATCACCCCTCCTACAATCGGATAAGGTATAACAGGAAATAAGGCCATGAATGTAGCCATCAAGGTCGTAATAACCGGATTGTTAGCTTGCTGAAACCAAGCCAACAAGGAATCCCCATATAAATAAACACCATAAGCTATTCCAATATAAAGAACAGTCAAAGCCAGCTTTTTCATCAGGTTCCCCTTTTAACGACGATCTTCATTTCCCTTACGAATAAAATAAAACATAAGCCCACCAAAGATGAGAGCCACTATAAACATCGTAACAAAAACAGCATATAACATTTTCCGCTTCCTCCTAACATTTCTACTGCCTAAGTATACCTATGTTTAATACTATTTTCAAAGTATCTTCAAGCCTATGAAAGATAAGGCTAGCTTTGGCTTTTTCTTTAGCTTAAAAAGGTGGTAAACTAGGGTGAACGTAAGCTTAAATACACGGAGGATCGTATGAAAAAATTAGGCATTATCTCAACATTAGCTGCGTCTTTCCTATTCTCTTCTGTTACTCATGCAACGAATCTTCCATTTTCGGATGTGACAGACCACTGGGCTTCTGTTTCTATCCAATGGGCGATAGAAGCCGATGTCGTGAAGGGTTATAGCGATGGGACATTTAAACCCAACTCTTTTGTAACAGAAGCCGAGTTTTTAACTATGCTTTTCCGGGCTTTACCTACTCCTAATCGAGAAGAACTAAAAGAAACCAAGCATTGGTCAGATCATGTCTATCACTGGGCATCTACACTAGACTATCCGATAACAGGTCAAACCAATTTGACTATTCGAAACCAACCGATTAATCGTAAGCAAGTAGCTGAAATTATAGCTGCAGCAAACGGGGACCCCTTTATAGGCGATGCGGCTATTTTATATTGTATGGATCGAAAGCTAGCAAACGGGAAGATCAAACATGAGAATCCACTTGAAGCTTACAAAGGAAATGATTTACTTACTCGTGCAGAAGCCGTACAATTTCTCCTAAACGCTCTACAAAATGGGCTAAAGGAAACACAATCTGCTTCTGATCGCGGTGAAACCACGACAAAAAGATGGACAACTCCTCCTGATATGATAATAGACCCTAAGAAAGATTACAGAGCAACAATCGTGACTAACAAGGGACAATTAACCATCGAACTATTCGCAAAAGATGCACCAAAAACGGTGAATAACTTTGTTTTCCTTTCTAAGGAAGGCTACTATCAAAACGTGCTCTTCCATAGAGTGATTCAAGATTTCATGGTGCAAACAGGAGATCCAACGGGAACTGGCCGTGGAAATCCTGGATATCGATTCCAGGATGAACTGAAATCCCCAGCTGCACATCAATATGAGTTGGGAGTAGTAGCCATGGCTAATGCAGGACCTAATACGAATGGAAGTCAATTCTTTATCTGTAACGGGACAGGCAGTGAAAGCCTAAACCTCTATCCCATGTATACCATTTTTGGTCGTGTGGTGGATGGATGGGAAACCCTCGATTCCATATCGAATGTTGAAGTAAAACTTAATGCAACAGGCGATGAAAAGAGCGTACCTGTAGAAGACGTCTTTATCCACAACATCCTCATCCATGAGAAGTTATAGGTAGAGGGGATAGAACTGTGAAAATAAAGCAAGAAGGTTGGGTACACCGTCTACTTCGTAGCTTAAACCATGAAGTAAACAAGTCCAATAAAGAACTAGATTTATATCGTACAGCTCTAGAGCACGCCTATGAGGGAATCATCATCGTAGACCGTGATGGTTATATCCAGACGGCCAATGAAACGTATGCCTCCTTCGTTGGGCAGGATGATGTTAACAGCCTCATTGGCAAGCATGTTACTGAAGTGGTAGAAAATACAAGAATGCATATCGTAGCCAAAACCGGTCAAGCAGAAATTGCCGATCTCCAATTAATAAACGGACATCAGATGATCGCGCATCGTCTTCCTGTCATTGTGGACGGCGAAGTCGTAGCAGTCGTTGGGAAAATCATGTTCCAAGACATTGATGATCTCTTTGCCATGAACTCTAAATTCTCCAAGCTGTACAAGGAGTTGGACAATTACAAGAATGAAGGCACCAGAAGAATAGGAGCCAAGTATTCGTTTGATCATATCGTTGGTCAGAGTTCTGTGCTGGAAAAGGTAAAAAAACTAGGAAAAAAAGTGGCTAAGAGCGACACGACTGTTTTGCTTAAGGGAGAAAGCGGTACGGGTAAGGAGTTGTTTGCTCATGCGATCCACCGAGAGAGCCTTCGAGCCAACGGACCCTTTATCCGTGTAAACTGCGCAGCCATTCCTGAAGCTTTGTTCGAATCCGAATTGTTTGGATATAAAGAGGGTTCCTTTACAGGGGCCAAGAGGTCAGGAAAAAAAGGGAAGTTTGCCTTAGCTTACAATGGAACCATCTTTCTTGATGAAATTAGTGAGATGCCACTAAGTATGCAGGTAAAGTTACTTCGCGTTCTTCAAGAAAAGGAAATTGAACCCGTAGGAGCCGAATCACCGGAGCCTATTGATGTTAGAATCATTGCTGCCTCGAACAAGGATCTTGAAGTACTTGTCGAACAAGGATTATTTAGGGAGGATCTTTATTACCGCCTTAATGTGTTGATGATTGAGATTCCCCCGCTGCGGGAGAGAAAAGAAGATATTCCCTTATTAGTAGACCATATATTGAATCAGTTGCGTCTCGAAACACGCATACAAGTAGATGGAATTGAAGAACAGGCTATGCAGATCATTTTAAATCACCCCTTCCCAGGCAACATTCGAGAATTGCGCAATCTCCTAGAACGATCGCTATACGTAAAAGAAAGCAACGAGATCACCGCAACCGACCTGCCACCTAATCTATTTCGCAAGCGCATGAAGGAATCTACCATCATTCGGGATGGCTCAACCTTGCAGGAAATTGTGGAACAAGTAGAGCGTGACACCATTCTTAAGATTCTAAAACTGGAAAATGGAAATAAATTATTGGCAGCCAAACGGCTCGGGGTGAGCAAATCAAGTTTTTATGCCAAACTAGATAAGTACCAAATTTCCGAATAAAAGAGCATCCAACCGGATGCTCTTTTCCTGTTGTCAGGACTTTATTCCTGATGTACGGAAAAAATAATCAAATTAAATCCTGAACTCAAATAAGCTTTTCCCCTAAATCAGACAGTCAAAACCGTAGTATCACGGCATTTGTCACAAATTCGTAAATTCAATTTATGTTATTGGCACGCTTCTTGCTTAATAAAAGACCATGAAAGCGATTTATTTTGAAACAAGTACGCGATAGAACGAAAGGAGCATGGATGATGAGTGTTTACACAACAATTCAAGAAGCCCTATCCGGAATTCAGGACGGAGCGACACTTGTAGTAGGCGGATTCGGCCTCGTAGGTATTCCAGAAAATTTAATTTTAGGATTGCGAGAAAAAGGAGTAAAAGATCTAACGGTTATATCCAACAACTGTGGAGTCGATGATTGGGGTCTAGGCCTTCTATTAAAAAATAAACAAATTAAAAAAATGGTAGCCTCTTATGTAGGTGAAAATAAGGAATTTGAACGTCAATTCTTATCCGGTGAACTAGAAGTGGAGTTGGTTCCTCAGGGAACATTAGCCGAGAGAATTCGAGCCGGCGGAGCTGGTATCCCTGCTTTTTACACACCTGCTGGTGTGGGTACACCCGTAGCGGAGGGGAAAGAGGTTCGTGTCTTTGATGGGAAAGAATATGTTCTTGAAAAGGCTATCAAAGCCGATTTTGCCCTAATTAAAGCTTGGAAAGGCGATCAGTTAGGGAATCTCATCTATAACAAAACGGCACGAAATTTCAACCCCATGATGGCTGCCGCCGGGGCCATTACTATTGCAGAAGTCGAAGAGTTAGTTGAAGTGGGAGTTATGGATCCAGACGCCATCCATACTCCGAGTGTTTATGTACAACGCATTATTCAGTGCAGCCAATATGAAAAGAGAATTGAACGTAGAACAGTAAGGGCATAGAAAGGAGAGAGCGAAAATGAGCTTAACAAGAGAACAATTAGCACAACGTGCTGCAGAAGAAATCGAAGACGGTTACTATGTGAATTTAGGTATTGGGATTCCGACATTAGTGGCTAACTACATCCCTCCAACCAAACAAGTTATTCTTCAGTCCGAGAATGGCTTACTCGGAATTGGTCCCTATCCAACAGAAGAAGAAGTTAATCCCGATCTAATCAATGCTGGGAAAGAAACCGTTACCATGATACCTGGAGCATCCTTGTTTGATAGTGCAGAATCCTTTGCCATGATTAGAGGGGGCCACATCGATGTTGCCATTCTCGGTGCCATGGAAGTATCAGCGAAGGGAGACTTAGCGAACTGGATGATCCCGGGCAAGATGGTGAAAGGAATGGGAGGCGCTATGGACCTCGTTCATGGAGCCAAGAAGATCATCGTCCTCATGGAGCATGTTAATAAGTATGGTGAGACTAAAATTCTAAATCAATGCTCATTACCGCTGACAGGGAAGCAAGTCGTGAACCGTATTATTACGGATCGAGCAGTAATGGACGTAACCGAAGAAGGTCTAGTGCTCGTTGAGGTAGCCGCAGGTTATACCGTTGAAGATATCAAAGCATGCACACAACCTGAGCTCATCATTTCTCCAACGTTGTTGATTAAAAACTAGAGAGACGGAAAAGGAGGATTTATTATGTTAAGTATGATTGGCTTAGTTGGGGGACTTGGTCTCCTGATTTTCTTAACCATGAGAGGGATGAATCTGCTTGTTGCTGCCCCATTGTGTGCGGTCTTCTTAGCCGTATTAAGCGGTATCCCTTTGTTTCCACAACTCGTTGCCGAAGGGGAGGCGAACCTTGTAGGTAACTATATGGCTGGTTTTTCCGGGTTTGTAGCCTCTTGGTTCCTCATGTTCTTACTTGGTTCGATCTTCGGTAAGGTTATGGAAGATACCGGAGCCGCTGACAGTGTATCGAAATGGGTTGTAGAGCGTCTAGGAATGAAGCAAGCTGTACTGGCTGTTGTTGCCGCGTGTGCTATCCTTACGTATGGTGGAGTTAGTTTATTCGTCGTGGCTTTCTCTGTTTATCCTTTAGCCTTGAGCTTATTTAAACAGGCTGATTTGCCTCGTCGCTTCATCCCTGGAGCATTGGGATTCGGTTCTGTAACCTTTACGATGACCTCTGCAGGATCTCCAGAGATCCAAAACTGGATTCCGATTAAATATTTAAACACAAGCCCCTATGCAGGATGGGAAGTTAGTCTAATTGTAGCCGTTTTCATGATTGTTTTTGGATTCTGGTGGTTGCAAAGAATGATCAAGAAGGCCGTTGCCAATGGAGAGCGTTTCGTATCTAGAGCAGGTGATCCTGTCGTCGTAGAACGCGAACTGCCTAATCCAGTTCTAGGACTTATTCCTTTATTAGTGGTACTCGTTATTTCCTTTATCTATCATGACAGCTTGAAGCAATCTGCCCTTATTATTGCTCTACTTGGTGGAATCGTGGCCACATGGGCCCTAAATCGCAGACATTTAAAGAATGTATGGGAATCTGCTTCCAACGGAACGCTAGGCGCGTTGATCGCTATCGCCAATACAGCAGCAGTTGTTGGTTTTGGTAGTGTAGCAAAGGTTTCTGACGCTTTTACTTCAGCTGTTGAAGCCTTTACCCATATTCCAGGGAGTCCCCTAATCGGCGCTGCCATCGCGATAAGTGTCATTGCCGGAATGACCGGGTCTGCCTCTGGTGGTCAATCTATTGCTTTACCATTGATCGCACCGGGTTATCTAGACGCTGGGGTAAATCCAGAAGCCTTACACCGTGTCGTTGCCATTTCTTCCGGTGCCTTAGATTCCTTGCCGCATAACGGCTACGTAGTTACAACGATTCGAGGAATTTGTGGAGAGTCCCATAAGGATGCCTATGCTGCTGTTGGAGCCCTAACGGTCATCGTCCCTGTCATTGGAGTTATCATTGCTATTGTTCTGTTTTCATTAGGCGTAGGCATTTAATTTATAAATTAGCATCTTAGGTAAGAGGGGAGAATTATAATGGGGAATTTAGTAGCTGGGAAGATTGTATTTATCACAGGTGCTGCAAGCGGAATCGGTCTAGAAATTGCGACTTCATTTGCACGGGAAGGGGCTAACGTCGTCATAACTGACTTAAATGAAGCAGCAGCCAAGGAAAGTGCAAAGAGACTGCAGGAAGAAGGGTTAAAAGCTATTGGTCTTGGTTGTGATGTGACAAATGAGGTGCAAATCAAAGCTGCGATCTTGCATACGATCACCGAGTATGGTCGTCTCGATGTATTGATTAACAATGCAGGACTTCAGTACGTGTCTGCCCTTGAAGATTTTCCAACTGAAAAATTCGAACTGCTTGTTAAGGTCATGTTAACAGCACCCTTTATCGCCATTAAACATGTCATGCCTATTATGAAGAAGCAGCAATTCGGAAGAATTCTGAACATGGCTTCCATCAACGGTTTAGTTGGTTTCGCAGGGAAAGCTGCTTACAATAGTGCGAAGCATGGAGTCATAGGATTGACAAAGGTGGCTGCATTAGAAGGAGCAACACATGGGATAACAGTCAATGCGATCTGCCCTGGATACGTCGACACTCCATTAGTACGAAATCAATTAGCAGACCTTGCCACAACAAGGAATGTCCCACTTGAGAAAGTATTGGAAGAGGTGATCTATCCTCTCGTTCCTCAAAAAAGGTTATTAAAAGTACAAGAAATTGCAGATTATGCAATGTTTCTAGCCAGTGATAAAGCTGGTGGAATTACAGGCCAAGCTGCGGTCATAGACGGCGGATATACAGCACAATAACTCACAAAAAGATGGACCTATAAAAAAGGTTCATCTTTTTTTAAGGAAATCGAAAAAATGAATGATTTACCTCAAAACTATTGATTTTACATTCCTCTCCACTCACCGTATAATCCCAATAGTAGATAAAAGCATGTGGAGGTAAAATCATGAAAACGAATAAGCTAGGGCCCTTTTTACTGAGTGGACTGATCATTGGCCCGATACTCGGCTCGGGTATCATTATCTTACCGCCTCTTATTCATCAAGTGACTGGGGACTATGCCCTGGTTGCCTGGATCCTTATGATGGCTCTAAGTATTATGTTTGCTTTTTTATTTGGGAAACTAAGTATATTATACCCTGGGGATTCCGGTGCATCACTTGCGGTAGAACAGGCTTTTGGAAAATCATTTCGAACTTTGAGTGCTAACTTTCTCATATTAGCTGTTTGCTTAGGACCGATTGCCGTACTATCCACAGCGGCAGAATATCTCCATCTATGGTTAGGGTGGAATCCCTATCTTATTACCCTGGGGTTAATGATTCTTACTTATAGTATTTTATCCATGAACATCATGTCCGTTGGAAAGCTTTCCCTGATTCTCTCTAGCAGTATCGCGTTTATCCTGGTTACAGGCGCTATTATATCCCTGCTTTATTATCGGGGAGAGGTTCTCATTTCGACCCCTTTTGAATGGCCGTCCTTTGGCTACAGCTTACTTCTATTATTCTGGTGTCTCGTCGGATGGGAGATTGTTGGTAATTACTCAGGAGAGGTTCGGGAACCGTCAAAAACAATTCCCCGTGCGATTGTATTTAGTGCCATAGTAATCACTGTTGTTTCCTTAACGGTTGCTGCTGCTGTTCAGTGGATGGATCCTGCCACTATAGGCTTAGGTTCTGAGGCCACTGGGAAACTCGACATGATTCTTGTCCCACTGTTTGGCTCTTTCTCACTACCTGTTATTTCGCTTATTACAACTGCCCTTTGTATCAGCACCGCTCTGATGGTAATTGGAGGAGTATCACGTTTAATTTGTGCACAGGCTGAACAAGGGATCTTTCCATTATTTTTAGCAGCCCGCACTAAGAACCATGTACCATTCTCTGCGATGATGGCCTTATTCACCATACATCTTATTACCTTCACCTTTGTCTTACTCGACTGGGCGACCCTAAAGCAACTAGTCGCCGTGGCAGACGGCTTCTTCTTGTGCAATGCTTTACTCGGCATCTTGGCTGCTTTTAAATTAGTGAACCAGGGGTGGGTTCGTACTATAGCCATCTTTTTGGCCATCTGCTTTCTTGGTATCCTTTTGTTCTCCAACGTATGGGTACTGATTCTAATCGCCTTACTAACTTCTTGGCCTTTATATACCCGCTTGAGAATGAGAGTACCCGATAAAAACGAAGTGAATAATATTGTATAATTCATTCAACGTAATAAATATTTAAGGAGTAGATCATCATGACCTTTCAAGATCACGTCGTTATGGTCACAGGAGCAGGTAGGGGTATCGGAAAAGCCATTGCTATTGCGTACGCCGAACAAGGAGCTAAAGTGATCATTGCAGACAAATCCTTAGAGGAAGCTAATCAAACTGCAAACCAAATTCAGCAAACAGGGGGAGAGTGTTTGGTTGTAGCCCTTGATATTAGGAATATTGATAAGCTGGAAGAAGGGGTTCAGCAGATTACAGATAAGTATGAAAAAATCACCATTCTGATTAATAATGCTGGGGTATCCTTCTGGAAGTCACCTTACGAGCTTACCATGGAAGAATGGGACGACGTAATGAATACCAATCTAAGAGGCACTTTCTTCTTAAGTCGTGAAGTGGCAAAAGTAATGAAGCAAAATGGGGGAGGGTCCATCGTCAATATCTCGTCTACTCGAGCGATAATGTCAGAGCCTCATTCAGAAGCCTATGCAGCTTCAAAAGGAGGAATCCTCGCTTTAACGCATGCCCTAGCCGTTTCGTTAGGACGTGACCGCATCCAAGTCAATGCGATTAGCCCAGGTTGGATTGAAACAGGAGACTACGAGGCCCTTCAAGAGAGAGATCATCAGCAGCACCCAGCCAATCGCGTAGGGAAGCCAAGTGACATTGCGCGCGCTTGTCTTTACTTAACCAATCCCCTTAACGACTTTATTTCGGGGACAAATTTGATTATTGATGGTGGAATGACTAGAAAGATGATTTATGAAGAATAAGAAAAAATCAGCGGGAGGTTTCCCGCTGATTTTTTTGTCCGTATGGTCCTAGTAGAATACTCCAGGACGGGAAATAATGACAAGCAAGATATAGAGAACCAAAATAAACGCCAAGCCACCGCCTAGACCTACACCAGCTGCATAGCTCATTGTATCTGCCTCCTTCCTTATGAGGTTAATTTATCTTATGTCCATCCTTGGAATTCGGCAGGGCGGATGCCCTAGGCAAAACGTTTATTTTTTTATCATGCGGCTGTTAATGATGAGTAATGGTTGTTCCAGGGAAGTAGAAGTGGATAATATCCTCATACGATTTTCCTTTCTCCGCCATATAGTGGGCTCCCCATTGACTCATTCCCACTCCATGTCCGTATCCTTTTCCTCGCATAATAAAAACATCGTCTTCCAATGTAAGGGAATCAATAAAATAACTCTTCAATAGATTTCCCCCTAACATGGGCCGGATGTGAGAGAGAGGAACGTCATCAAGGGTAATGGTCTGAAAAAGAACAGTCCCATCGATCAGGCGCTCTAGAAATTCGACTTCAATAGAGCCCTTCACTGCTCGTTGAGAACTTCGTCTGACTTTTGATAACTCGAAACGGGGGATAGAAAGTATTTTCAAATCCCCACCGTATCCCTTCCGCTCAAGCCACTTCTTCATTGTCTCACTTACCTTCCGGTCCTTTTCCTCTAACGAATCCCACCAGTCTTCTTGATCCCCTTGAAATACGCCCGGGTTAATCTGGGTTTGATGCAACTCAAACTCCCAAGGATGCACAGGATCATAGGGATCGGTTTTGATCGGATAATAATGAATCGGGTTTCCACCCCATACATTCGCATTACTTTCCGTTACCCCGCCATTACTGGCAGAATAAAAAGCCTCAATAAGTCGATTCTTAAATGTGACCACCTCTCCACGAGTTTCCTCTACCGCTTTCGTTGTACTAGGGTACCAAGCATATCCACCATATACTTGAAAGCTGATTGTATCGTCCATCTCCTTTCTCATATGCGTTACAGCGTAAGTTCTCGCAGCTAGGGATTGAGCTTTCAACGTTTCAATTCCCCAAGTAGGGTAGACTTCGAACGGTACGACCCCCTTTAGATAATCTTCTAGTGGCAGTTGGTTGACCGGTCTAATCCATTGTTCATCTTCCAGTCGAAACTCCATCGCACCTAAGTAGGGTCTTCTATTAATCCGTACAACATGGTGCTGATCATACCGTTCAGGAATAAGAAACAAGGGCCCCTCAATAGTATGAGTCAGCCCATTGCCTTCGAGAATGAATGAACTTTCTTGTACAGTCAGGGAATACTTGACTCCTTCTTGCCATGAAAAGGTAGGATCTAGGGAGTTAAAGTTTCCCGTCAAATAAAATTCGATATGATCCTTATTCCCTAAATAATTTACTAACTTTACTGTCACAAGTTCATCCGCCTTTACGGAGGGAGATGTAATGGTAAGTAAAAATAGACTAAGAAATGTGACCATCATTTGATATCTCATGGTAGGTAATATTCCCTGAACTGTTCATTGGCTATTCGATTTGTTATATTATAGGTGTAGGGTATACACAATAGGGGAGAGATTAAAACTATGGCATCTATTCATACGATTTTTATTGCTGGCCACTCCAAACTTCCACAAGGGATGGCAGCCAAGAGTGTGTTCGATACTCTAACGATCACGGTCGAGATCGACAAGAAATACGGGGTAATATTAGAAGCTTCTTGCACACTTGCAACAGAACATGGGCGTAACTATGTAGGGGAAATACTTAGGGGAATGAGCTTAAAGGATGGTATCGATGAGCCAATTCGCTTGCTTCAACATCACTATCGCGGAAGAGCAAGCAATGCTCTTGTAGCCGCACTAAAAGATTTGTTCACTCAGTTCGAGCAACTAAAAATCTGACTATTGACAAAAGTTCGAATTTATTATATTCTAACATTAGGTTCATAGATATTGGTGTCCCCAATACGTAAGCTGAATCGTTTCAATAGTCACAAGTGACTGCCTTGTTTATTAGATCTTTCTAGCCGGAAGACGTTACATAAACGAAGGAGCCAGTCTAAAACAGCATGATGCGAAGCATTGTGTTCGTTTTTGACTGGCTCTTTGTATTTTAAGAAAGGGGAATGAAGGTGGCTTCTTCTGCTTTAGGAAAACTCAAGATTTTAGATCTGACAAGAGTCCTTGCTGGTCCATTTTGCACGATGATTCTAGGAGATTTAGGTGCAGACGTAATTAAAATAGAGAGTCCCCACGTAAAAGATGACACACGTCACTGGGGTCCTCCTTATGCCAGTACAGAGAGCGCGTATTACTTATGTGCTAACCGTAATAAGAGAGCCATAACCCTTGATTTAAAAAGTGAAAAAGGAAAAGAAATCTTCAAGTCTCTTGTTGCACAGTCAGATATTGTCGTCCAAAACTTTAAAGCTGGTACCATGGAAAGTTTAGGCTTAAGCTACGAAGTTCTTCATGATATAAATCCACAACTCATATTGGCCTCCATTTCAGGCTTTGGTCATACGGGGCCGTACAGTAAGGAGCCCGGTTATGATTACATCATTCAGGCCATGTCCGGACTCATGAGCATTACAGGAGACCAAGGAAGCGGCCCTACGAAAGTTGGGGTTGCCATCGCTGATGTGTTAACAGGACTTTATACAGCGGTTGGCATACTCGCCGCCATAAATGAAAGAAATCATTCAGGACAAGGTCAAAGTATTGATATTTCTTTATTCGATTCACAGATCTCCGCCTTAGTTAATGTGGCTAGTAATTATCTCATCTCAGGAGACATTCCATCTCTACTTGGAAACCAACACCCCAACATCGTTCCATATCAGGTTTTCCCCACAAAAGATCAAGACATGGTGGTAGCAGTCGGTAATGATAACCAATTCAAGAGGTTTGCTGAAGTCTTAGGGATGGCAGAACTTGGAGTAAATGATAAGTTCATAACCAATCCGAACCGACTAAAGCACCGACAAGAACTCACCACAATCATCACAGAAAAGATGAAGCAAAGGTCAGCAGCCGAATGGCAACTATTATTAAAAGAAGCTGGCGTACCTAATGGACCCATCAACAATATGCAACAGGTATTTGAACATCCTCAAGTCAGAGACAGGAATATGGTTGTAAAGATGAATCATCCAACCGCCAATCAAATACAACTAGTAGGCTCTCCATTAAAGCTATCAAGAACAAAGGTGGAGATGAGAAGACATCCTCCTTTATACGGAGAACATACCGAAATGGTTTTACGTGAACTGGGCTATACCGAAGACCAAATCATAAATATGAAAAAAAACAAAGAGATCTAGGAGGAGACTTATGTTGAATTTTTCTTTAACAGAAGATCAAGTAGCCGTTCGGAAGATGGTTCGCCAATTTGTGGACCGAGAGATTAACCCCTACATACAAGAGTGGGATGCAAGAGGTCACTTTGAAGCCAATATCTTAAAGAGATTGGCCGATCTAGACCTGATGGGAGTCTGTATACCTGAGAAGTATGGTGGAATAGGAATGGACTATAACACACTAGCCATCATTTGTGATGAGCTAGAACGGGGAGATACTGCCTTTCGAACAGCCGTTTCTGTTCACACCGGATTAAACAGTATGACCTTACTTCAATGGGGGAATGAGTACCAAAAGGAAAAATATTTAGTTCCCCAGGCGCGGGGGGAAAAGGTGGGAGCGTTTGGACTGACAGAGCCTAATGCCGGTTCGGATGTAGCTGCTATGTTAACCACCGCAAAATTAGATGGAGACCATTATATCCTCAACGGATCTAAAACTTGGATTTCCCTCTGTGACATTGCTGACCACTTTCTTATCTTTGCTAAAACGAATAAAGAAAAACAGCATCATGGAATTAGTTGCTTTATCGTAGAACGGCAATACCCTGGCGTCACAACGAAGGCCATTAAAGGAAAGTTAGGAATTCGAGCTGGTAATACGGGTGAAGTTTTCTTAGAAGAAGTTAGAGTGCCGAAGGAAAACTTGTTAGGGCAAGAGGGAGAAGGATTTAAAATTGCCATGTCTGCCTTAGATAACGGACGGTTTACCGTTGCAGCGGGGGCATGTGGACTCATTAACGCTTGCTTAGAAGCGAGTATTAAATATTGTCATGAACGAAAGACGTTCGGAAAAGAAATCGGACGGCACCAGCTAGTTCAGCAGATGATTGCTAAGATGTCCGCTAATCTTGAAACTTCGCGACTTCTTGTGTACCAGGCTGGATGGCTGAAGAATGAAGGGAAACGCAATACCAGAGAAACATCTCTTGCCAAGTGGTTGGCCTGTGATGCAGCATTCGAAGCCGCAAATGATGCCGTGCAAATCCATGGAGCCTATGGCTATTCTAACGAATATCCGGTAGAACGGTATCTACGAAACTCTAAAGCTCCAGTCATCTACGAAGGTACAAGAGAAATTCACACGATTATGCAAGCTGAGTATGCACTGGGATATCGGACAGATAAACCGCTAAATCAGATGTTGCCTTCTTGGCCTTTTGAATAAAACCTTTCCTATTAGCTTCCTCGTCGTGAATGCGAGTGAAGCTTTTTTTATCTCCCACGTTTTTTCGCTTAGGAAAAATGAATATACTATCTGAAAGTAATAAGCTAAGTAAAGGGAGGACAAGAGTGAGGTCACTTCGGATGTATCTAGAGTTCTCGCGCAAAGCCTTTCAGCGGTCAGCTGCTTATCGGTTTGATGCCTGGACGCGGTTATTATCAAACATTATCTTTTTATTTATGTGGGGGTTTATCTGGCATGGGTTATATAGTGGGAAAGAGCCAGTCAGCGGGGTAACTTTTGAATCGATGCTGAGCTATATCATCATTAGTCAAATGTTACAGGGGATTCACGGAGCAGGGACTCCTCTTTGGGAGATCCAAGAAAGAGTACGTACCGGTGACATCGCGATGGAAATGATGAGACCGTATGACTATCCGACGCGAAGCTTATTTTCAGACTTCGGCAACATTGCGTTTCACATGATTACAGCTGTTCTTCCCTTATATATTGTGTTGTTCTTCAGTTTCGACTTGAACATGCCTACAACTCTTAGCCAGTGGGGGCTGTTTGTGTTCTCTGCCTTTCTTGGTTACCTTATTCGTTACAGTCTTGAATTAACCTTCGGTTTATTTACCTTCTGGTTGATAGAAACCGGTGGGGTAGAGGATATTTTCTACTTTTCCATTTCCCTTTTCTCTGGCTCTGTCATTCCGTTATGGTTTTTTCCAGACTGGCTAGAGTTCGTTGCACGATTCCTTCCCTTTCAGGGGATCTTCTTTGTGCCAAATTCTATATTTGTAGGTCAATTACAGGGAGAAGAGCTATACCTTGCCTTGGCCACTCAGATCCTCTGGCTGTTCATCTGTTATGCCCTTTTAAGATGGGTATGGTCAAGAGCCTCAAATAAAATTGTCGTGCAAGGGGGATAGAGGAATGAAATCCTGGGCACGTGGAAGTAGGATGTACGTTCAGATGGTGAACGCAAGTATAAGAGCCCAAATGCAGTATCGTTATGCTTTCTTCATGAATATTATCGGTTGGGCGATGAGTTATGCTGGGACGGCTGTAACCATGTGGGTCATGCTTCACTCATTTGGATCTCTAGAAGGATGGACTCTATGGGAATTAATCTTTTTATTTGCTTTAGCTGTCCTATCATGGGGTATTTGTGTTCTCTTTTTCTTTCATTTTCGCAGTTTAGACCAATATATTCTAAACGGTACCTTTGATCGTTTTTTAGTTCGCCCGATCCATCCCTTTTTTCATTTCATGGCGATGAAATTTGATATCGGTGCTTTCGGACAACTGTTATTTAGTATCGTAGCTGTAGCGATTGCTTATCATCAACTTCAATTGGAATGGACAATCGGTAAATGGGGAATCTTTGCAGGTGCTGTCCTAGGAGGAACCCTCATACAGGGGGGATTACTAGTTCTTATCTCTGCGATTGCATTTTGGACAACACGATCAGAAAGATTTTATTGGGTTGTGATGTTCCCAGCCAAAAGCATGATGAATTATCCTTTAACCCTTTATCCACGAATTATCCAATGGGTTGTGATTGTCGTCATTCCTTTTGCTTTTGTAAACTATCTTCCGGCCCTTCTATTACTTGATAAGAGTCATCCATTCTACTCCTCGTATTGGGGGTCAATGAGTGCAGTCATAGGTCTTATTTTTTTCTGGATCTGTTATCGAATATGGATGCTTGGATTAGATCGATATAAAAGTACGGGTTCTTAAATTATGGTTTCGTCAGGGGGCTCAAACGGTGAGTTTAATTGAAGTTAGGAATCTCTCTAAAGAATATTTTATCGCCAAACGTCAAGAGGGAATGTGGGGGGCTGTCCGCAGTTTGTTCCATAGGGAGTACATCACGAAGTCAGCCGTTCATGATGTCTCTTTTTCCATTGAAGCAGGGGAAGTCGTAGGGTATATTGGGCCGAATGGCGCAGGGAAATCCACCACCATCAAAATGCTGACAGGAATCCTTGTTCCCACATCGGGAGAAGTACACGTTAGAGGTTTGATTCCCTATAAAGAGAGGCAGAAAAACGCTCGTCAAATTGGCGCTGTTTTCGGGCAACGCTCTCAGCTCTGGTGGGACCTCCCCACGATTGAATCCTTCGAACTTCTAAAGCAGGTTTACTATATCTCTGAAGAGCAATATCGAAAAAATATGGACACCTTTGCCGAGATCCTCGGCTTGCATGAGTTTTATCAAACCCCCGTTAGACAGCTTTCTCTAGGACAAAGGATGAGAGCAGATATCGCTGCCTCCTTGCTGCATAATCCATCCATTCTTTTTCTAGATGAACCAACCATCGGGCTCGATGTTGTAGCTAAAGAACGCATGCGTACGTTTATTCAAGAAATGAATAAAGAACGCGGCATTACCGTCATCTTAACCACCCACGACATGTCCGATATTGAAAAGCTATGTAAGAGGATGATTTTAATAGATCAAGGCCGCGTGATGTACGACGGAGGATTGTCCACCATAAAGGACCACTTTGGTAAAACAAGAATCTTAGTCGTGGACTTAGAGCAGGACCGACCAGATCTGAGAATAGAAGGAGCGGAGCTGATAAGAGAAGAAGGACCTCGGAAATGGTTAAGATTTAATCGGGAAGAATTTACTGCTGCACAGATTATTCAGAAGGTCTCGGAGAGAGCCGAAATTATGGATCTGTCTTTAGAAGAACCTGAAATCGATTCCATCATCCGTCAGATGTATCAAGAGGGATATGAAAATAAAAAGGCTAATCCTAGCGTCTAAACACTGGGTTAGCCTTTTTCCATTTTATGATGAATTGCCTTTGTAAAATAAGGAATAATATCCCTGTGATATTAAGAGAAAGGATGGAACTCATGGATCATGTATTAACCGCCCGATCATTGTTTGGAATGACGATGGGTTTTCACATTATTTTTGCTACTCTTGGTGTAGGCATCCCTCTCATGGTCCTATTTGCTGAACTCCTGTATCAAAAAACGAAGGACCGAGATTATGCCCTTATGGCAAACAGATGGACAAAAGGATTTGCCGTCTTACTAGGGGTTGCCATTCCAACAGGCACCATTGCCGGGGTGCAGCTATCCTTACTATGGCCGGGATTCATGGAAGTGGTAGGGAAGGTGATGGCCTTACCTTTTCAAATTGAGATTTACGCTTTTTTTGTAGAAGCCTTGTTTATGTCTATCTATGTTTACGCAGCGGATCGAATCTCTCCTGCCATGCGCATCATTAGTGTTACCTTAGTGGCAATAGGTGCAGCCGCGTCTGCCATTTTAATCACGAATGTCCATGCCTTTGAAGGAACCCCTACGGGATTTAGAATTGTCAATGGGGAAATTGTGGATGTGGATCCTTGGGCTGCTTTCTTTAACCCTAGTTTCTTTGTTACCGCAGCACATGTAACGGTTTCAGCTTTTATGACAGGGGCCTTCGTCATCGCTTCGATATCTGCCTATAAGATGATGAAAGAAAAGGTACAAAATAACGTATATCACTTTCATCGCAAGGCCTTAGTTCTAAGCCTAGCCGTAGGAGGATTTTTTTCACTCATTACAGCTGTAAATGGTCATGAAGGAGCTCAATTACTGCACGTCTATCAACCAGAAAAATTGGCGGCAGCTGAAGGCTTGTTCGAGACGCAGCCCTATGCTCCACTTGCCATTGGCGGATTTACGGACAGGGAGACGCAAACGGTTAAATATGCAATTCATATTCCTTGGGCCCTGAGCTTCCTTGCTGGGGATCGATTTGATACGGTGGTCAGAGGATTAAATGATTTTCCCGAAGAATGGTGGCCGCCTTTGTTCGTCCATACTCTTTTCAATGCCATGGTGGGCATTGGGTCATTGCTCATTTTGTTAGCTATAATCGGTTTTCTTTGGAATAAAGTTTTAAAGCGAGATGTGTTCCCTCGTTGGATGATGTGGTCATTCGTCGCTGCAGGTCCACTATCGATGCTTGCTGTTGAGTTCGGTTGGATTTTTGCCTGTACAGGGCGGCAGCCTTGGGTAATCTATCGAATGATGACCACAGAAGAGGCTGTCACAGGTTCAACTCAACTAGGCTTATTGTTTTCACTCTTTGCCTTGGTCTATGTTATCTTAGGTATCTCCGTTGTTCTCGTATTACTGTACTATTTCCGTAGACATCCCGTTCGTAAAGAACTAGGAGAGAGAACGGATGCGGCTGGAGGGACGATATGAGTACGGATGAACTACTTGCGGTATCCGTCCTATGGGGATTCGTTTTTATTTATGCTGTTATGGCTACGATGGACTTCGGGGCTGGATTTTGGTCTATGGTTTACATTAATCGCGAGAAAACGAATGCCACGAATATCTCGAATCGCTACTTATCCCCGACATGGAAAGTAACCAATGTCTTTATTGTAGGGATTGTTGTAGCCCTCATCAGTTTTTTTCCGGGAGCCACCTATACACTAGGCACGGTTTTACTGATCCCAGGCAGTTTAATCCTTATCCTTTTGTCTATCCGAAGTGGTTTTCTTGTTTTCTCACACATTGCTGAAGATTATCGTAAGGGCCTGACTTATATATCGGGAATCACAGGTCTTCTTATTCCCGGATTACTGATTGCGGTTCTTCCAATCACCCATGGAGGTTATATCGAAATCATCAATGGGGTAGAACAGCTTCAGTTAGATATCCTATTTACGAGCCCACAAACCTATGCATTTATGGCTTTTGCTATTAGCAGCACTTTGTTTCTCTCTTCTTTATTGTTGGCGGATTACTCGAATGTCGCGGATGAAAAAGAAGCCTATGCTATTTATCGCCGTGATGCCGTGTTGCTTGGTCCCATCGTGTTATTTACAACATTTTTTATTATGCTAACAATGGAAATCGAGGCTCCATGGATCTATCAAAACATGATGGAGTACTTTCCATTATTGCTCACTTCCATTCTCATTTTCCTTCTGGGATATATTGCGCTATTCCTTCCTTCGGGTGTGAAGAGAAGGGTAACAGGAAGACCAAGAGCTGCTGTTGTTGCCGTTGTTACACAATACTTATTAGCTAGTTATGCCTATGGGAGAGCGCACTTGCCGTACCTCGTTTATCCGATTGTAACCGTAGAATCCGGATTTACGCACCCAGCTACCTTTCGTGCTGTGTTTATTTCTTATATTGTTGGATTTGTCATCTTGTTTCCTGGCTTTATCTATTTCTGGAGACTGTTTATGAACGATCGAAGATATATACGCCAGGAGTAAGAAGTTGGCTAACTTACCTTAATCCGACAAGGTAAAATTTATTAGTATTCATGTCGTAAAAAAGTACGTATAATCAAGATAACTAAACGAAATAAGTTTAGTGTTGAGAGTGATTCCCCACCATAGTTCTCTTATGGTGGGGCTTTTTTTTGTTACAGTGCTCGACCCATTAGTTGATCAATCGTTGGAAGATCTGCGGGGGCCCATTCTAATTGCTCGATTGTATTTATAGGCAACCACTCAATGCGAGCATGATCGTTAGCTAAAGGGCTACCTTCCGTAATCTTTGCTTCAAAAGTGATCAAATGGACAATAATAAAGGGATATTCATGATAAATATCAGCTACTTGATTACCCACTGAGATTGTACACCCTAATTCTTCTTGAATTTCCCGTACCAACGCCTCTTCTGGGTGTTCGTTATGCTCTAACTTCCCTCCAGGGAACTCCCACAGATTCGGCATAGACATGGAAGGTGAACGTAACGCACAGAGAACCTCATCTTGATCGTTGCGTATCACAGCTCCGACAACATGTATCGTTTTCTTCATATAAAAGCTCCCCTCATTCAGACGATAATACTATTATGACAAAAAAGAACGACATTTTTCGCCTATTCGGCAAGTTTTTACCCTTTTCCCCTTGTTTTCGAACGTAAGTTTGGATAATATGATAGCACATGACCAATATTTCTCTATGGAGGGAATTTAATGAACAAGACAGAATTAATCGCCTATGTTGCGGAGTCCGCAGAATTAACGAAGAAAGATGCAGCGAAGGTAGTTGAAGCTGTATTTGAAGCGATTGAAGGAAGCTTGAAAAAAGGGGAGAAAGTCCAGTTAATCGGCTTTGGTAACTTTGAAGTACGAGAAAGAGCCGCTCGTAAGGGACGTAACCCGCAAACTGGTGAAGAAATCGAGATTGCCGCTTCGAAGATCCCTGCTTTCTCTGCAGGAAAGTTGTTGAAGGAATCGGTTAATGCTTAAGTTAAGGTAACATCATAATAAGCCTTGGTTGGATCTACTCCCACACCAAGGCTTTCATTATGATAGTCACTATTATTTACCCCATACTAAGGCAATAGATCCCCATGTAAGTCCTGCCCCGAAGCCGACCATGATGACCATATCTCCCGATTTCAATCTTCCTGAACGGAGTTCCTCCTTAATTGACAGAGGAATGGTCGCTGCACAAGTATTAGCATATCGATCTAGGGTGATTGAGAATTTCTCCTTCGTCACGCCAAGCTTATTAGCTGCTTCTTCAATAATACGCGAATTCGCTTGATGGGGAATGAAAAGATCAACCTCATCAAGATTCAGTCCAGCTTTCTCCGCTACATGTTGTATGGATTTAGGCATTTGTCTAACGGCGAACTTATAAACTTCTCTTCCGTTCATTTTTAGGTGATCTCTAATATAGAGTTGTTCGGCTCCGCTGCCATCCGAACCTAGATCAAAAGATAAGATCCCTTTATCCTCAGAAACTGGCCCCATCACAACAGCTCCAGCCCCATCTCCGAAAAGAATGGCCGTGTTACGATCTGTCCAGTCTAGCTTCTTAGACACCTTCTCAGCACCGATCACTAGAACATTCTTATATGTGCCCGTCTCGATAAATTGCTTAGCGACAACCATGGCATAGATAAAACCCGCGCAGGCAGCGCTCAAGTCAAGTGCCGGAATATGCCGGGCTTTTATTTTATCTTGGACAAGACAGGCTACAGATGGGAAACCTTCGTAATCTGCCGTCCCAGTAGCAACGAGGATAAGATCGATATCCTTTGCTGTGATTCCAGCCTGTTCAAGCGCTTCTAACGAGGCATTAGCAGCAAGATCTGAAGTATCCATGTCAGAGGAGGCAATTCTACGTTCTCTTATCCCCGTACGAGCAATGATCCAATCATTCGATGTTTCTAATTTTTCCTCGAATTGATGGTTAGTCATTATCTGTTCAGGAAGATAATGCCCAACGCCTAATATACCAGCACGTATCATTTATCCAATCAGCTCCAATTTTTGCAATAATATATAATACGTAATATAAAAGAATACGGTTTTCACTAACATGACTGATACATTTTACCATACAATAAGGCTGACTTCTAATGATTTTATGACTAGGTACCAAGAAATTCATTCATAATTCCAAAATAAGTATATCAGTTTTTCCCACATAAATATATAACCCCACAAACACTCCTCATCTCGGTCGGCTTGTGGGGTTATATTTATTCTTTTGACTCATCGAATTAGCTGTATTAATTTTAATAAACCTTTTGTCCAGTCCACCTTTTTCGCATTTTCATTATTTAAATTCCACGCAATACGTGTCATTTTCTCCCATTCCCTTTGTTGTTGTTCACAAGTTTTCTCAGCTACATAAATATGCAATTCCATTTAGAATCCCTCGTCTCACTAAATTTTTTATGTCTAATTCCATTCTAGCCAAATTCATCCAAAGAAAAAGTGAAGTTCGATTGCAGTGGATTTCACCTTTTAATAACGAGATGTCTTAGGTGCTCTTTAATGCATTAGAATATTAGACTGTTAGCATATTAGCAGAGGTTCTTGCGAAGCCAAGAGGGACGTGATTAAATGTAAAAAAATAAAGAGATGAGGAGAGAGAAAATGATTGATTCATGGCTATTATCCTACATAATTGTATCCATTATGATTGTCCTTATTCCGGGCCAAGATATGTTGTTTGTTCTTACACAGAGTATTAGCTCTGGCAATAAGGCAGGCATAAAAACCGTCTTGGGGTCGATTACAGGAACATTGGTGCATACTATCTTGGCAGCTGCAGGTTTGTCCATCATTTTTCAAAAATCTATAGTAGCTTTTAATATATTAAAGTTTGTAGGTGTCATTTATCTTTTATATTTAGCTATTCAATCCTTCCGAGAAAAAGGCACCATAGCTCTGCAACCACAGAATGGCAGTAGCCGTGGATATTTTAAGAAAGGAATGATCATGAATTTGTCGAATCCGAAAGTCGCCATCTTCTTTTTAACCTTCTTACCTCAATTTGTTGATCCAACAAGAGGTCATGCGGGTGTTCAGATGTTATTATTCGGCTTCATTTTCATTCTAGAAACTCTTATCATTTTTACTATAATCTCTATTTTTGCCTCCAAGTTGGGAGAAAGAATGACAGGAAGCAACTTATTCATGAGGGGGCTGAAATATTTTAAAGGAACGGCTTTTGGAAGTCTTGGTCTTAAGCTGCTTCTCTCAAGTAAGTAATATAAAAACTTTGAAGAGGCTGACCCTTGAATACGGTAAAACCGATTCCAAGGGTCAGCCTTGTTTGTTTTTTCTAGTGAATCCAAGTAAATTTTGGAATGAACGACATTTACTATGGAGAATTGACGGAAAACATCATATAATTCAATTACAAATATAGAAAGATTTGCCGAAGATGGGAGAAATATTGGGGTGGAGGTTCAATGTACAAAACTTTATTTAAGAAATATTTTAGAATTCCTGTCATCTGTTTTTTCCTGTCCGTTCTTATCCTGTTAGCGGGTTATTACATCATTTCAACGTATGAAAGCAAGAATGTAATACTGTTCGTTTTTATTACGCTTGCCTTTCTTATGACATTGAACTCCGTATTTTTATATCGGACACTAAAACGAAACGATTTAACCTTAGTTAACCAGAAGAAACAGTGGAAAGAAGCAGAAGAACTAGTGGTTAAACAGGAGCAGAAGTATCGCTCTATCTTTGAGAATAGCACCCATGCTATAATGGTCACCGATATTAATGGGAGAGTATTAGATATCAATCCTTCCTTTACGAACATGTATGGATGGACTCTAGATGAGATTATTGGCGAATGCTTACCTATGGTTCCAGATATATTTATAGATACCGTTCTTCAAGATAACCAAAAGGTGGCTGAAGGAGAACGAATTATCAATAAAGAAACCTTTGGTAAAACCAAAGACGGAAGACTAATTGATATTAGTTTATCCGTATCTTCTATCATAGATAATGAGGGTAAAATCACAATATTTAGCTTAGCACGGGATATTACCGAGAAGAAAATGGCTGTGCGTCAACTCGAGATCATGAAAAGTGAACTTCAACAAACCATCCGCCACCAACAAGGTATCATTTTTAAGCTACGGAAAAAAGGAAATCGGTTTATTTACACGATGTGCGATGGCCGCTTACTGTCGCGACTGGGTCTTAGTACTGAAGCGGTTGTGGACAAGGAAGACAAGGATTTCATGTCTTTGGAGAGAGCAAGAACTTTCACCACCTACTATGAGAGAGCTTGGAAAGGGGAAGAAGTCTTTTACGAATTCAGTTTAAGATCAGGTATCACATGTCTCACTAACCTTACCCCGATCATAGAAAACGGTAAGACGATCGAGCTTCTTGGTTCTAGTATTGATGTAACGGACAAGAAAAGATCGGAGGAAATGCTCATGAGATCAGAAAAGCTTTCAGTGGTGGGAAAATTAGCTGCCGGTGTTGCTCATGAGATTCGTAATCCACTTACCTCGATCCGTGGATTTTTACAGTATCTAAAACCTTCTAGTCAAGAAGATCATCAGAAATTCTTTGATGTTATGTTAGATGAACTAGACCGGATTCATGATATCGTGAAAGAATTCTTATTTCTCGCCAAACCTCACGAATATAAATTCGAATCAGTAAACTTAGTTGCGATTACCCAGCAAGTCATAAAGCTTCTAGAACCACAATTTATATTAAATAATGTTCAAGTCTCCTTAAGCTATTATCAACTAGATGACATGAAAGTAAACGGCGAGCCTAATCAGTTAAAGCAGGTCTTAATTAATGTTCTTAAAAATGCTGCAGAAGCAATGGAAGAAAAGGGGGGCATGATCCATATCCACATTACGCATTGGGAAGATCAATACATCATGCGAATTCGTGATGAGGGTTGTGGAATCCCTAAAGAGCGATTAAAAAAAATCGGCGAACCATTTTTCACTACAAAGGAGAAGGGCACCGGTCTAGGAATGATGGTAACCCATAAAATTATAGAAGGACACGGTGGAACGATTCGAATTGTGAGTAAAGAGGGGGAGGGAACATTAGTAGAAATTGGCCTCCCAGAGATAACCCCTCAAAATCTATTCATTTTAAAATAAGAGAGGAGGAAATACAAGTTGACTAGGTTTATCGAAAAGCAAGAGGGAGTTTTTAGATCTGTATGTCCGTTAGATTGTCCCGATACATGTGCCTTGCATGTCTATAAGGAGAATGGAAAAATCGTAAAGGTAACAGGAAACCCTGAGCATCCGGTTACCCAAGGTGCTATATGTAATAAGGTTAGGAACATGACGGAGCGTATTTATCACCCTGAACGACTCATGCATCCTATGAAAAGAGTAGGAAAAAAAGGGGAGGGTAAGTTTGAACCCATCAGTTGGAGTGAAGCCATGGAAGAGATCACCCAACGATTTAAGGGAATCATAGCTTCCGATGGACCCGAAGCCATCCTTCCATACAGCTTTTATGGGAATATGGGTCTCCTCAATGCTGACGGAATGGATCGCCGTTTTTTCCACAAGTTAGGATCGAGCCAACTCGACCAGACGATTTGCAGTATCGCAGGCAACGTCGGTTTTGGTTATACCATGGGGATAACAGGAGGACTGCAACCTGAAGAAACCGTGGATTCTAAACTTATCATCGTATGGGGCGCCAATCTAGTCAGCACGAACATGCACCAAATGATCCTAGCAGAAAAAGCCCGCAAGAATGGTGCGAAGGTCATCGTGATTGATGTTCATAAAAATCAGACCGGGAAATGGGCTGATTGGTTTATTCCTATCCTTCCCGGCACAGATGCCGCCTTGGCCTTAGGAATCATGCATGTTCTGTTTAAAGAATTCATGGTGGATGAGGCATTCCTTGCAAAATATACACACGGATACGTTGAGCTTCGGGAGCATGTCAAAGAATATACCCCCAATAAAGTGGCTCAGATTACAGGTGTGCCTGCCTCAGACATCATAGAGCTAAGTCGATTATATGGAACCATTTCCCCAACCTTTATTAGAATCGGAAACGGACTTCAACATCATGACAATGGCGGTATGGCAGTACGAACGATTGCCTGTCTTCCAGCCCTTACTGGTCAATGGGCGAAGTGGGGAGGAGGCGCGACGAAAAGTAACGGATGGTATGCTCGTCTGAATCAACAGGCCTTGGCCCGTCCTAACTTGCGTACCAATACGAACGCTCGAATCATCAACATGAATCAGTTAGGATCGGCGTTACTGGATCTCCATGATCCGCCGATAAAAGCCCTATTTGTTTATGGAACGAATCCAGCGGTCGTAGCCCCCGATACGAATCAAGTCATACAAGGTCTATTACGGGAAGACTTGTTTACAGTTGTACATGATCTATTCCTTACAGATACAGCAAAGTACGCTGATCTTGTCCTTCCAGCTACTTCTTCCTTTGAAAATACTGATTTATATAAGTCCTATTGGCATCCTTATATACAGCTACAAGAACCGGTTATTTCACCGCTAGGTGAAAGTAAGTCCAACTTTGAACTATTCCAATTACTTGCTCAAGCTATGGGTTATCATGAAGAGGAATTCAAAGAGAGTGAAGAGGATTTAGTGCGACAAGCACTAGATTATCCTTCTAATCCTTATCTAAGCGGGATTACATTAGAAGGTCTAAAAGAAAAAGGTTGGATGAAGGTCAACTTGCCAGATAAGAAGCCTTTTCTTCAAGAGCTTCCCACACCAACAGGCAAAATTGAGCTCTATTCTTCCATTATGGAAAACATCGGACTGCCAGCTTTACCTACCTATATTCCGCTTATTGAAGGCTATGATGGTGAGCGTATACCAAGTGAGACGGATTCCTATCCTTTAATGCTAATTACACCACCCAACCACAATTTTTTGAATTCCACCTTCTCTAATGTCCAGAAGCTCCAAACCATCGAGAAGGAACCATTATTACAAATTCACCCTCTGGATGCCAGCCGTCGTGGTATTGTAGATGGTGATCTTGTTCAGGTATGGAACGGTCGAGGAGAGTGTCAATTAACAGCTAAAGTGGTGGATCACATGCTGCCAGGCGTTGTCGTAAGTCAAGGTTTATGGTGGGAAAGTCCAGAAAAATCGCAAGCTGTCAATAAACTTACATCAAGTCGGATAGCAGATATGGGTGGAGGGGCGACTTTCTTCTCAACTACCGTAGAAATTAGGAAATCCTAAAGACGATTGGCTCCTTCCAATAAGGATAGGGGCTTTTCCTTTGTTCCGCCATGTCGAAAAATGTAAAAAGAAGAAGATATAACGAGAAAACTCAAGATAGGAAGATATAACTACAAAAATAGACAGAAAATTGCCTAATTCAGACTTTTACAAAAACAGTACTCTTATGTTAGAATCTAATTACATCAAAGAACAACAGAAATGAAATACATAAGAACTGAGGTGATGGTACTCCAGAAGTCAATTCTTATAGAGGAGGGGTGCGATGGTCGAATCTCTATAAAAAGAACAAAATGAATGTTGATGAATAGAAAGGGAAAAAAATGAACACGGAAGATGAATCGCGAACGCCCTCAACTCTAGTATAACTAAGAGTCTGAGGGCGTTCATTAATTAGTACTTAAGATCTAAATCAAGCAAAGATAATTGGTCATATTGAGTGTCATCTAAATTCGACAGCCGAATGCCGAACAAGCGTATAGGCGTCTCATTAAGATGATCCAGATAGAGTGTTCTTGCCGCTTGAAGGATAAGGCTGGCGTCATGGGTCGGAGCTGATAAAGTTAAACTCTTGGTGTAAGATCTTCCGATACGCTCCGTCTTATAAACGATGGATACGGTTCGTGCTTTTTTATTTTTTTCCTGGAGGCGACCGCTCAGACGCTGAACCATCTGTTTTGCGATACCAAGGATAATATTTGAATCGGCGGTATCTTCGTTGAATGTCGTTTCCTTCCCGATCGTTTTATCCCCTTTCTCTCGCTCCTCATCCACTGCACTCGATGACCGTCCATTAGCATATTGATGCAATAACTCCCCACGCTTACCCAATAAGGCTCTTAGCACCAACAGATCGGCCTTAGCTAAGTCTCCAATCGTCTTCATCCCGTTCTTCGCTAGTCTTTCCTCCGTTGCAGCTCCGCAGCCATACAACTCGTTTAATGGTCGTGGATGATAATACGTCATAAATTGTTTAACCCCCATCTGAACAATTCCTTGGGTTTTTTTAACTTCGGAGGCCATTTTTGAGATAATTTTATTCGGTCCAATACCGATGGAACATGGAATATGGATTTTCTCCCATAATTTTTCTTGAATATAACGTGCTATTACGATAGGGTGAGGACCGTTACTTGAGCGCTCCGTAATATCAATGTAAGCTTCATCAATAGAAGCAACCTCTGTAGGACCAATCAAACGAAGAAACTCCATTATTTTACTTGAGATGCTGTGATATAGACTATGATCCCGCTGAACAAAGATAGCATCTGGGCAACACTTGCGTGCTTGATATACAGATTGAGTCGTGTAGACCCCTTTTCTCTTCGCTTCATAGCTACATGCGATCACGAGTCCCTTTCTTTTATCCGTAAGAGATCCACCTACAATAATGGGCTTATTTCTGAGAGTAGGGTTGATACTTTGATGGCAACTTGCAAAAAAAGCATTCATGTCCGCCATGAGTATGATCCGTGCTTCTTCTTTCATTTTGCTAAACCTCGTTTTTATCCATAACTAAGAGTAGTATGGCATACTTAATTAGAAAACGAAACAAATTCGTACTAGACGATTTCCTTAGAAACTTGTACCATATAGGCACAATATCTGATAGATCTGTGAGGTGCTCGTATTGCAAAAAAAGTCCCTAATCTTTGTCTTTCACCTGATTGTTAATTTACTGGCATCCTTGGTTACGGCCTTAGCTTTTAATTATCTTATTATCCCCAATAATATTTTGAGTGGGGGATTAACAGGTATTACAATTGTAATTAATTATTTTACGGGATGGGGAGTAGGTCTCTTATACTTTCTCTTCAACATCCCTATCTTTATTTGGGCGTATAAAGAGCTTGGCAAACGCTTCATTGTCTACAGTGGTATAGCCGTCCTCGTTTTATCCGTATTTATAGATTACCTACCATTAAAGCCTTATTTTGTTACGCAAGATCCTATGCTGGCCTCGATATATGGTGGAATCATGCTAGGATTAGGGGTTGTTCTCTGGCTTCGCATTGGAGGATCAGGCGGAGGGATGGATATTGTCGCTGTCTTGTTGAATAAGCGATACGGTTTATCTGTAGGCCAAGTTAGTTTAGTCCTCAATGGTATAGTTATTCTGATGTCTACATTTATCTACAGTGTGGAACAAACAATGTATACATTAATCACCATTTTCGTCTCAAGCAAAGTGATTGATGGGCTGCAATCCGTCCAGAGTAAGAAGACCGTTATGATCATTTCCCCTCAATCTCGTGTCATTACAGATCAGATCTGGAGCAAGCTCAATCGTGGCGTTACTTATCTTGACGGAAGCGGTGCCTATACAAATCAAGAAACCAAAATCATTATGTGTGTCATGACACGATTTGAAATTGCTGAATTAAAGAGACTCGTGTTTCAAATTGATCCTGATGCCTTCATTACCATTAATACAACCGATGAAGTTCTTGGACACTTCAGAAAAGGGAAGGCTAGCACATCCATTTAGGGGGCATACCCAATGTATCTAACAATTAAAGAAACCGCGGAGTATCTGAATCTACCTGAAGAAATAATTCGCCAATTCATTCAGGAGAAGCGTATTCGTGCATTATTTGACGGCGAACAGTACCTCATTAACAAAGAGCAATTCAATCACCATCTAGAACAGATGGAAAAACTCAAAAAATCCCTTGAGGAAGAGGCACATGAAGCCATTCCCGAAGATATAGATTACAAAGATGAAGACTAAGGAGGGCTTAGCTCAACGTTTTGAGCTAGCTCTTTTTTCTTTTACAGAGAAATGGGGAACCTAAAATACAATAAGGTTGCGGCACATTAAACATATGTTTATAATCTAAACATATGTCTATTAATGAGGTGATGCAAGTGGATAAAGAAGAAGCAATCTTGCATTGGATTAAAGAAAACCCTTATATCACACAGAACGAACTAGCACAAAAACTAGGGCTCTCCCGATCTGCTATAGCGGGTTATATCTCTCAGCTTGTTAAGAAAGGGAAAATTATGGGGAGAGCCTACGTACTACCTGAAGAGTTAAGGATTACATGTATTGGTGGCGCTAATGTGGACAGGAAGGCTACAAGTTTCGAGAGAATTCAATACCACACTTCGAATCCCGTTAAGATGGAACAGTCCTGCGGGGGAGTCGCTCGCAATGTGGCAGAGAACCTTAGCAGGCTAGGTTGTCCCACTTCTTTATTATCTTTTATAGGAGATGACCAAGAAGGCCAGTGGTTGTTATCAACGACAAAGGAACGTGGAGTTGACATAACAAATTCTTATGTAATCCAAAAGAAAAGAACGGGAACCTATACGGCTGTCCTTGATCATCAAGGAGAGATGGTGCTTGCCCTTGCGGATATGGAAATCTATGATGATTTATCCCTAGACATGATTACGGCGAGATGGCCATATATCGCTTCTTCTCGCATGATTTTTGCCGACACCAATATGCCAAGGGAACTTCTTGTCCATCTGATTCACCGCTGCAGCGATGAAGCCATTCCCTTATGTATTAACCCCGTTTCCGCATTTAAAGCCAAAAAGTTATTAGATAACTTAAGCGGAATTAACTTGCTGATCTTAAATCGGGATGAGGCGGAGGCCTTAACCCAGCAAAAAATTGAGGATCTGAACCTTGCTTTTTCTGCTTGTAAAAAACTCATGCAACAAGGAGTGCAGAGGATCGTCCTGACACTCGGTCAAGAAGGAATATGCTGGATGGATCACGCGGAAAGTGGTCACATCCCTGCAGAAATCATTCGTGTAGTCGACGTTACAGGAGCAGGTGACTCATTGGTAGCCGGTGTCCTGTTTGGATTAACAGAAGGCGAATCACTGGAAACGGCCTGCCGACTCGGGATGGCTTGCGCTCACTTCACCCTACAGACCCATCAAACCGTCGCTGCTTTGTCAGCGGAGCAAATTAAAAAAATGATAACTACCCAAACAAAGGAGAATGAACATGAATCAATGGCTTGATTTTTCACCTGAAGTAAGAGAAGCGAAAGAGAAAGGATTGCCTATAGTCGCACTAGAATCCACCATCATTTCCCATGGCATGCCTTATCCACAAAATGTAGAAACAGCCAAGGAAGTGGAGGAGATTATCCGCAAGAACGGAGCAGTACCCGCAACCATTGGGATCATGGATGGGAAAATTAAAATTGGATTAACGGATCAAGAACTTGAATTTTTTGGTACGAATAAAGAGATTTCAAAGGTAAGTCGCAGAGATTTCCCTTATATTGTTTCTAAGAAAAAACATGGAGCTACGACCGTTGCAGCCACCATGATTAGTGCGAAATTAGCCGGCATTGAAGTTTTTGTTACAGGAGGCATCGGCGGAGTTCACCGTGAAGCTGAGCAGACAATGGACATCTCAGCTGATCTCACAGAGCTTGCTCAAACGGATGTTGCGGTTGTCTGTGCGGGGGTTAAATCTATTCTTGATATTGAGAAGACACTGGAATATCTCGAAACCTGGGGAGTGCCGGTTGTTGGCTACAAAACGGATGAATTCCCAGCGTTTTATTCTAGAACTAGCGGTTTTGGTGTAGATTATCGTTTGGATGAGGCTGAGCAAGTGGCTGAGTTAATTCGAACCAAATGGGATCTTGGATTAAAGGGCGGCCTTGTCATTGCAAACCCTGTTCCAGAAAGCCATGCCTTGAAAGAAGATGAAATCGAACATATTATCCAAAAAGCATTAGAAGAAGCCAAATCTCATCTGATTAAAGGAAAGTCTGTCACTCCGTTCTTGCTCGGCAAGATTAAAGAATTAACACAAGGAACAAGCCTTGAAGCCAATATTGCGTTAGTAAAACACAATGCGGAAGTCGGTGCCCAAATCGCCGCTGCTCTAACCAACAATCGTAAGTAGTAATCCCGTTTCCATTTGAACCATTCATCTCCTAATGAAGACTACCGCTAATTGTGATAAATTAATTCTTGTAACAAATACCGTGCTGAAACGGGGAGGTAGCGGTTCCTTGTCACCTGCAATCCGCTATAGCAGGGTTGATGCTTTACCTGAGGGACGGTCATGTGGAGCCTGGGGTATGGAACTTGTGATGAAGATCGCAGCACCTTTGCAACAAAGACGCTCTTGAACGGGTCAGGTCCGGAAGGAAGCAGCCATAAGAGAGATGTGCTCTGTGTGCAGAGGAGACGGGTCGGAGCAAGGGAAATACATTCCGTCTGGATGAACGATTTCGAAGGTATAAGCGCACGGTATTACATAATTATAAATCAACCCCCTTTAGGGAAATCATGAAGGCTCATGTTTTCTTAAGGGGGGTTTTTGAGTTACTGAAACATCATCTTGCCTAATACATTGCTCAGAGGAATACTTCCAATAAATCGGCTGTCATTACTATGATTACGATTGTCTCCCATGACGAACACATGTCCTTCAGGCACCACGATCATATCATCGGAATGATAAGTCATCATTTCCTTTATGTAGGGTTCCTCTAAAGGGATACCGTTACGGACAACGACGCCGTTTTCCTTAAACTCTAATATGTCACCCGGCTTACCTATAATTCGTTTAATCCAAACATGACGTCCTTCGTCTGATGAGCCCCGAGTCAACAGATCCACAATAAAGTGATCTTGAATATCATCCATCAGCGTCCGTTGACGGTCAATTCGGCTGTCTACAATCACAATATCACCATAATCTGGTGGTTCATTGAAGGTATGTCCTACTTTAGAGATGAATACCTTCTGATTATCCTCAAGTGTTGGTTCCATAGATACACCCGACACTTTGGTTGGTTGGAAAACAAATACATTTAACGCTATGGAGATACCGGCCGCGACTCCGAGTGCCTTGGCCCAGCTCAATCCCTCTCGAAAGAAACTCATACTTACCCCCTCCAAGGATCGTGATACAATATAGACGAAAGAGGTACAATATAAGTTACATAAGAATGTGTATTTTTTATAAAAGGGGGTTCTTTTAGGTGGTTACCCGAATCCTAAAAGAGTTATGGGTACACTTTGAGAAAGATGATATACTTGGATTATCCGCTCAATGTGCCTACTACTTTCTACTCTCGTTATTTCCATTTCTTCTTTTCACCTTAAGCCTATTAGCCTTTTTGCCGATAACCGCTGAGGAAGTTATTGAAGTTCTTCAACAATATATCCCGGAAGGGGTCTCTAGTGGTATGGAAGTCCATCTGCGATCCATTCTTGATGTACGAAGAGGAGGGGCCTTATCCTTCGGTATTTTATTTAGTTTATTTACTGCTTCTGCTGCCATGGATGCTATTGTAAAAGCTGTGAATAAAGCATATGGATTACCGGATCGCAAGAGCTTTATTCATTCTCGACTGTTATCGATTATGCTGACCATTAGTCTTCTATTGGTTGTCGTATCTGCTTTAGTACTAAGCGTCTTCGGACATGCCATTGGGGATTGGATGCATGCCACATTAGCGATCCCGGAGGAAAAGATCAACCTATGGCACGTCTTGCGCTGGATTATTAACTTCATCATTGTTATGATCGTATTTATCGGGATTTATTACTTCGCTCCTAACACCTGCTTAACTTGTAAGGAAGTACTTCCTGGGGCGGTAATAGCGGCGATTGGCTGGCAAGTAGCCTCCCTTGGTTTCTCTTATTACGTAAACAATTTCGGAAATTACTCCGCTACCTATGGAAGTCTAGGTGGAGTCATTGTCTTATTGCTGTGGTTTTACTTATGCGCTCTGATTATCTTAACAGGCGGGGAAATTAATGCATTAACCTATGGGTATAAGGAAACAAAGAGGAGAGTGGGATAAACGCGAAGTTTATGATAAAATAAGTATTTGTGAGTGTAAATTAATGAGGGAGAAGGATTTAATTATATGATTAGTACGAACGGTGTAACACTGCGCTATGGAAAGCGCGCTCTATTTGAAGATGTAAATATTAAGTTCACCCCTGGCAACTGTTATGGTTTGATCGGTGCGAACGGTGCAGGAAAGTCCACCTTCCTGAAGATCTTAGCGGGAGACATCGAACCGAATAAAGGGGAAGTGGTCATTAATCCCGGTGAGCGCTTGGCAGTATTGAAGCAGAACCACTATGAATTCGATGAATTCGATGTGCTTAAGACTGTCATCATGGGTCACAAGAGACTATACGATATCATGGAAGAGAAGGAAGCTCTTTATTCTAAGGCAGATTTTACAGAAGAAGACGGCATGAAGGCTGCCGAGCTTGAAGGAGAGTTTGGCGAGATGAACGGTTGGGAAGCCGAATCCGAAGCGGCTGGACTTCTTATGGGCCTTGGTATTAGTAAAGATCTGCACGATAAGAAGATGAAGGATCTTGGCGGCAACGAGAAGGTTCGTGTCTTATTAGCCCAAGCGTTGTTTGGCCGACCTAATAATCTTTTACTGGATGAGCCGACTAACCACCTTGATGCCGAGTCCATTGCTTGGTTAGAGAACTTCTTATTAAATATCGATGACGATACGACCGTTATTGTCGTTTCCCATGATCGTCACTTCTTGAATACAGTCTGTACCCATATTGCAGACATCGACTTTGGTAAGATTCAGATGTACGTGGGTAACTATGATTTCTGGTATGAATCGAGCCAGCTTGCCCTTCAATTGATGAGAGACCAGAATAAGAAGGTTGAAGAGAAACGCAAAGAATTAGAGAAATTTATTGCTAGATTTAGCTCTAACGCTTCCAAAGCGAAACAGGCCACTTCACGTAAGAAGCAGCTTGAGAAATTAACGCTTGACGACATCAAACCTTCATCTCGTAAATATCCTTTCATCAATTTCAAATCGGAAAGAGAAGCGGGTAAGCAAATTTTAACAATTGACCAGATCTCAAAAGATATCGATGGAGAAAAGGTATTGGATAAAGTGAGCTTCACTGTCCACAAAGGAGACAAGATTGCTTTTGTCGGACCGAATGGGACAGCGAAATCTACCTTATTTAAAATTCTAATGGGTGAGCTGGAAGCGGATAACGGAGAGTATACATGGGGGGTTACAACATCCCAGGCTTACTTCCCTAAGGATAATGCCGAATACTTTGATGGTGTTGAACTGAATCTTGTGGATTGGCTGCGCCAATATTCTAAGGACCAAGATGAAACATTTGTCAGAGGCTTCCTAGGCCGTATGCTCTTTTCCGGAGAAGAAACCCAGAAGAAGGCAAGTGTACTGTCTGGAGGAGAGAAGGTTCGCTGTATGCTTTCGCGTGTGATGCTTGTCGGTGCTAATGTTCTTATCTTAGATGAGCCGACAAACCACTTAGACCTTGAATCCATTACCGCCTTGAATAATGGAATGATAGACTTTGATGGTACAGCTCTGTTTGTATCCCATGACCATCAGTTCGTTCAAACCGTAGCTAATCGTATTATTGAAATTACTCCGCAAGGAATCATCGATAAGATGACAACCTATGACGAGTATTTAGCCAACCCTGAAGTGCAAAAGTTAAGAGAAGAAATGTACGCTTAGTTTAAATACGAAAAAACTCCCTATTTTCTTTCGAGGAAGATGGGGAGTTTTCTTTTTTAAAAAACCGTATTTACTTTTTCTTCTTATGCCTTTTTAAGAACTCTTCCACTCTTGCCACACAAGATGATCGATCATAAATTTCATAAAGTTCTTCCGCTTTTCTTATGGGGTCGCCAAAGAAAAAGCGTTCATAAAGAACTTGACGCGTACCAAAGGCGCTCATGCAAAGGTCCCATGCAAGCCGAAACAGCTTTATTTTTTCATATCCATCACGAGGTTCTGATTGAAGCAGAAAGTTAAGGTCGTGGCCTATTTCCGAATAGAAATCTTCTTCACTTGGAATCGTCACTAAACCGCTTGCACCAATAAGCTGCATAATCTCAATGATTCTTGGATACATCTTCGGAAAGTATTGTCTAGCTGCCCATAGAGGTCCTTTAGCAGGAAGCATATTACCCCACCGGTCCACTTGAGCATTCACTTCAGACGAAAGAAGTAATGCTTTTAGCATTTCTAAAGTGACAATAATTTCGCCGATCTTTTCTTTCACATGAGGGTGGTGACCGACTTTCGTTGTATCTGTCATGAGTTGTAAGACGCCTAGAGCGAATTCAGACTTGACGATACTCTTACAGAGAACCTGATGGGTAATGTGGTGGTTCACATTACTTTCCCGATAAAGCTTATTTGCTATATCAACTCTCTCATAAAAAAACACTCGATTCCAAGGCACTAAAACCCGGTCAAATAAGACGATAGAGTCCATTTCTTCAAATCGTGAGGAGAGGGGATAATCGTACGTAGACGTACCATAACTGAGGGGCTCCCGACAAATAAACTGTAAGCCTGGCGTGTCGGTCGGTATGGCAAAAGCAAAGGTATGGGGATCTGTTTCGCTAAATAAGGATGCGGTGTTAGAGACAACGAGGATTTCATCAGTCGTTCCGCCCTTTGTGGCCATGAGTCTCATTCCGTCTATGATGATTCCATCATCATTTTTATCTACAATACAAGCTGCAATAGATTTTGCATCCGAATCTTCTCGAATGATCGACTTAGGACCTATAAACGTATGACTTAAGGCGAGATCGTTTTCTCTGCAATGCTCATAAAAACTACGCATATTTTCCGCTAACATAGGGTCTTGATCGGTAAGTAACGCGGCCGCCGAGCTTAAAGCCATGATCATGGTGTTCATGTAATCAGGGGACCTTCCCATCATTCCCGCATGATAGGTTGCCCATTCTTGAATGGTGAATCTCCGTTGTTCTAAGTCCTCCTTCGTCCTTGGCTGCATAAATGAAGTCCCTACTAGATCTCCTGATAGAGGGGAAGTATAGGTCATTACCCTTTTCTTACTCGGATCATGTTGAAGATCATAGAGAGCCGCTTGACTCTCGATTAGCCCACGAAAAGACGGATGTCGATTCATATTTTTAACCTTTTTCCCTTTTAACCATATAGTGGGCTTGCTTTTTCTTAGCTGACTTACATACTCCTGACCTGTTCTTATGGGCAATACCGTACACCTCCGTTCTGATTTTACTATTTTACTTGAACATCACCTGCTTTTGGTTCTGTCTAGGAGGAGGAACGTTGGAGAGGGTGGCCGGTAGTGGGCACCCTCATTAAATCAATAACTCAATAAATCGTTACCACCATGGACGGGCAATAATTACCAATAGAATAAATAGAACCAAAATAAAGGCATAACCACCATCTGCCACGCAAGGTGCAGCAGCTGCGACAGGGGAGACCGGAGCCATAGGGCCCATAGGAGCCTTCATCGGTTCCATATGTGTCATCATCGGAGCTACAGGGGGCATATTTTCGTACCCATAAGGTGAAACGGGCGGTACATTAGCAAAACCAGTATAAGGAGCTGTTGGGGGGACATTGGCATAACCATGATGGAAGCTTGAAGCCATCATTTATTACCTCCTTTTTTTTGTTCAGGTTATCTTATACCCATAGCCCGGTGATTGTTTGTACGTCTGCCTATGTTCTCTAAAGTTGGGCGGGCAAATGAAGGGTTATCCTAAAATAGGTGTTTGTCAAGGTTAGAGGGATCGGGTACAATTAGTCCTTGGCAGGTTATTACGGGAAGGATGAAGACCCTTGAAAAACATCTCAAGAAATACAATTGAGTTACTAGCTCCCGCCGGTAATTGGGATTGTCTACGTGCAGCTGTAAGCAATGGCGCTGATGCTGTATTTTTTGGTGTAGGAAAATATAATGCACGTGTTCGTGCGGATAACTTCCAGATGGAAGAACTCACGGACATCATGGCATACTTGCATAAATACGGAGTACGAGGTTATGTAACGTTTAATATTTTAGTATTTGAAAATGAGCTTAACGAAGCGCGTCAATTGGTTGAAGCCTGTATGGATGCTGGGGTTGACGCTTTAATTGTACAGGACATGGGCTTAATGAAGATGATTAGGGAATTGTCACCGGACTTTCCGATTCACGGTTCTACACAAATGACGGTGACATCTCCTGAAGCTGTTGATTTCCTAAAGCCTTACGATATAGAAATTATTGTTTTAGGTAGAGAGAATAACTTAAAGCAAATCCGCACGATTGCCGATAAGACAGATACTCCGCTTGAGGTATTCGTACATGGAGCTCTCTGTGTTTCTTATTCCGGCCAATGTCTAACTTCTGAGATGTGGGGTGGACGCTCGGCCAACCGCGGAGAATGTGCGCAAGCTTGCCGATTGCCCTACGAATTAATCGTAGATGGTGAGAAAAAAGAAATGGGCAACATTGCTTACCTTCTCTCACCTAAGGATCTCGCCGCTATTGATCTTGTTCCTGAGCTGATTGAGGCCGGCGTCTCCTCGTTTAAGATTGAGGGACGTCTTAAATCACCTGAGTATGTAGCCAATGTTGTAAGTAAGTATCGTAAAGCTATTGATGAATATATGGCTGGTCGAGACTATACTCCTTCTGCTGCAGAAATCCGCGAACTTCAGCAAAGCTTTAGCCGTGGATTTACTCATGGTTTCCTAGAAGGAACAAACAACAAGCAACTATTGGACGGGACCTTCCCGAAGAGCAGGGGAGTTTACCTAGGCACGGTGAAAAAGGTACTTAAAGATGCGGTACTCTGCGATATAGAAGCGCCTTTAAAGCGTGGTGATGGTATTGTGTTCGACGCAGGCCGTCCTGAGAAGAAAGAAGAAGGCGGACGTGTCTACGATCTTCGACAACGTGGAGTGAAAGTGGAAGGGGAAGTCCAGGATGGTCTTGTGGAGATTGTACCTGGCAGACATGATATTAATTTAACAAAGGTTCGAGTAGGGGATCGGATCTGGAAAACTAGTGACCAAGAGTTAGATCGTCGTCTACGTAAAACGTACGAAACGGAACAAGCATTTAAACTATTCCCACTAGAGATTACGGCAAGAGGGGAAATAGGACAGCCGTTGACAAGCGTATGGCGAGATGTATCAACAGGAAATACCGTCACTGTAGAATCTACGGAAATCATCGAGGAAGCAAGAAAGAGACCTCTTACAGAAGAATATCTTCTTGAGCAGTGGGGTCGACTCGGTGGGACCATTTATGAATTAGATCAAGTACAATTACAATTACCAGGTGACGGTATTATACCGGTAAGTGAGTTGAACCGTATGAGGCGGGTTGCGGTGGAGCAACTGCTCATCCTCAGGGAAAAGCCACGTGCCTATCACAGAAATCTCGAAACTAACGTTTCACCAACAAAAGTTACGGATACTGAATTTACTTCAGCCCAACTATATGCCCTCTGTCGAACGATCGAGCAAATCGAGGCAGCATGTGAAACCGATGCAAACTATGTCTACGCAGATTTTGAATTTACAACAGATTATCCTGAAGCCGTGCAAATTGCAAGACGCTATGGGAAACCTATTGCTCTAGCCACTCCTCGCATTCATATGCCGGGTGAGAATGGAATCTTGAATGGGATGATAAAAGCTGAGCCTGATGCTATACTCGTAAGAAGTCTAGGGGCTCTAGAGTACTTTAATCAGATCAATTGCCCACTGCCTCTTTTCGGCGATTTTTCACTCAACATTGCCAACCATAAGGCTGTCCAACTGTTTCTGAATCATGGGTTAGAGCGCGTCACACCTTCTTATGATTTGAACATCCAGCAAATGATCGACTTGCTTGGTGGTACGCCAGACGCTGAAAAAATGGAGATCGTGATCCATCAGCATCTCCCTATGTTCCACACTGAGCATTGCGTTTATTGCACCTTCTTAAGTGAGGGCACGGACTTTACCAACTGCGGACGCCCTTGTGAAACACACCGTGTCTCTTTGCAGGACCGCATTGGGATGCTTCATCCCGTACGTGTAGATATCGGGTGCCGGAACACGGTTTACAATGCCATCGAACAATCCGGTGCAGAGTATCTGCCACAATTTGATCAATTAGGGATCCGTCATTATCGAATCGAATTCTTAGAGGAAAACGCATCAAAAGTTAAAGAAGTTATTGCTTTATATCGTCAAGCTTTAGAAGGAACTCGTACAGGTACGAGCGTATGGAGAACCCTTAAAGCGACCAACCAACTAGGGGTAACTCGCGGGCAGTTAGTGAAGCAATAACGGCTGCTGTGGTGAATAGGTACGGATAGACGAATAAGGGAAATTTTTTCCCTTGTTTGGCTTCAGACACGAAAAATGGCGGAAATAAGGGAATTAACTTCCCCTAATCTCTAAAATTGAGCTAATCCTGAGTTGATTTCATTAGATAAGGGAAATATCTTCTCCTATTTGAATAAAAAAATAGGTATTATCTAAAATAGAGGGAAATCTTTCCTCTATTTTTTTGTGTTGCAGAAAAGATAATAGGGTGAGACCATTTCCCTTCACCCTACACTCCTACCTTCAACCACAGGATTTCCCCATCGATTTCCATCTGTTTTATCGAACCCTTTTTTATCTTTCGAATGACATCCAGCTGATTCAAATCTAAAAATATTTGCTTATCTTGATAACGAAGATGTGGTGGGCGATTAAAGATCTGCTCATTCACTTTTTCGTTCATAATAGGGTGCATCTCTCGAATCACAAAGGAAACCACTCTACCTTGCACACTAGAGGGTTGAAGAATCAGGGTGAACGGAACTTTTAACAGCCATTTCCTCGCTACACCCTGTATCACTAACGAAGAAGTGACGAAAGTGACTTTAATTTTCTGAACATCCTCGATTTGTGCCTGGATCAGTGCCGTTTGAATCATTTTAGCTGTTATTGGAATGGGAATATAGGCTTCTCCCCATGTTTTTCCTGCATTCTCTTTGAGCTTTCTGATCTCTGGGTGATAGGCCAGTCGATTAAGCTTTCTTCTTATCTGTTGGACAAAACGATTCATAACCTTCTCCCATCTCATTTTACTTATACGTTATAGATATGCACCCTGACCACGGCTGGCGAAACCATTCAACAAACACTTGAATAAGATAGCCTAGAGTAGCCAAGGAAAAGAGTTGTGATAGATGAGAACATTTTCGCCTTACCATTTTATTGGTCCAAATCCACCCACGACATTAAACCCTGTCTCTCGATACCCGAACATTCACGACAGTGCTTTTCTTAGTCCTTTTAGCTGTATCTTGGGAGATGTCATGATCAGAAAAAATGTCTTCATTGCTCCTTTCGTTAGCATAAGAGCGGATGAGGGTTCACCTTTTTATATTGGGAGTCATTCGAACCTACAGGACGGTGTCATCCTTCACGGACTAGCCGATGAATTTGTAGAGGTGAAGAATCGGAAGTACTCCATCTATATAGGAAAGGAAGTTACTTGTGCTCATGGCTCTATCGTACATGGTCCTTGTCTAATCGAGAATAAGGTCTTTATCGGTTTTCAAGCCACGGTTTTCGATGCCACCGTTAGGGAGGGGGCTTTTATTTCTTCTGGTGCTGTCGTAACGAACGGTGTAACCATAGGTCCCAATCGCTTTGTTCCTCCTGGGGCTAGCATCGACACTCAAGAAAAGGCAAACTCTTTATCCCTTGTTCCAGAAGATAAAGCCGAATTCGCCAAACAAGTTCAACGTGTGAATCAGGAATTTCCAGCCAGTTATTCGTTATTGCTTGGTAAACGACGTTGTTCCTGCGGAATGGCATGTTCATGACAATCCCCCCCTAATGGGATAAGATGTTGCAGGAGGTATCATACTACTGTAGACAAGAAATTAGGGGAGGGATCAATAGAACATGGAAACCTACTTCGCGAATGCCCAAGAGCTATGGGAAGCTCTTCAAGAGCACGGTGGCGTTTTGATTCGAGATTTCGAACTGTCCCATTATGGAGATGAAGATCATGCGGCTGGCTACGTCCTCTTATACAAAGGAATTACTCATGACATCCACCGTGTGAACAAAACGGTCGAGATGCTGTATAACAAGCTGGCAGCTGCTGGATTTGAGAACAATATGGAGTTCACTTATCGAGATATCGAACGTCCTGATAAATACAATGGGGCGAAAAGAGAAGCGGTTATTGAGCTATATCCTGGTCTACATATGGCTGAGACGGATGACCAAACGGCTTTTGAAGATCAAATGTAGTTACTTTTAAAGTCCTCACAAGAGGACTTTTTGCTATTCCTAAGGTTTTTGTTGCTACAATGTTCCTTCATAGGTATATTTAGATTTATAACAGATAAAGGAGAGAGAACATTGGCACAGTTTGATCAAGTAACCGTTATGAAGGAAGCAAATATTTATTTTGACGGAAAGGTAACGAGCCGTACCGTTTTATTTCCTGATGGAACAAAAAAAACACTCGGCATTATGATGCCTGGAGAATACGAATTTGGAACAAGTGAAGAGGAGATTATGGAGATCGCTGCAGGGGAACTGGATGTTCTTCTTCCAGGAGAAAGTGATTGGAAAACGTTTGGTGCAGGCACGCAATTTATTGTACCCGCCAACGCATCTTTTAAGTTGAAAGTTTATAAGGTTACAGACTACTGTTGCTCTTATATTAAAGCTTAATAGATATATTGAACCGGAAGTTCCAGCTTCATAGAAGTGGATACTCTCCGGTTATTTTTGGATTGTCTTCAAAAAAAGTAGATTCTCCCTAGTAGATATGATATGATATGTCCGATAAAAGTTCCCTTCCATGAAGGAGGTTTATTATAATGGGTATTGCTCAATTAGACAGCCTAACAGGTTCACTATTCGCAATTGGTGCAATTGTTATTCTCTTAGCAGGCTCTTTCTTTAGCTTCGGTATTTTACGTTTCTTCCAGAAGCGTTTCTTCCAAGGTACGGTATCGTTAGTATTAGCTATTGCCAGCTTCGTGGCTTTGCTCTTATATGTTGATTGAATAAGAAGGGACCGTTCACACGAGTGATTGGTCCCTTTTTTAATTGGATATATCAATGGTTCCTAATTATTACAAGTTGCTGTAAAATATGATTTGTTTGTTTCGTGAATATGGGACGAATTTCTACAGCGGCTGGCTGTTTTGCTGCACAAGACTTATCTGGATGGATCATCCGAACATTACTGGACGAAGATATGGGTTCCCTCTCAAAATAACATACTATGAATCCAAGTGTCCTCATCATGGGGGACACTTTTCTTTTTACGTTTTTACGTGGTAACTTTTTGCATCTTGCATGTTCTGGTGAAGTTCGCATAAAATAAGAACAAACGTTCCGTTCAAAGGAGGTTTATATGCTCGTTGATCTTGATCGTTATGTATCTTCTGGTCAACCACTCGAGATGATTTATCTCGATCGCCAAGGTCGAATCACCCAACGTCAAATTCTACCTTACTCTATCACAGGAGATCAGATGAAGGCTTACTGCTTAACCCGCAGAGCCATTCGATCCTTCTTAATTAACCATATATTGTCCATTCTTCCCGCTAAACACGCGTAGGGGAGCTTGTCATGCTCTCAAATAGAACGTATGTTCTAACTTTTAATGAGGTGAATCCATGTTTGATTATAGTCAAATGCCCCAGCGCTCGATCCTCATGCTAGATGCCAAGAGCTTTTATGCTTCTGCCCATTGCTCCTTGCTTGGGCTAGATCCTCTTACTGCATATTTAGCTGTGGTTGGTGACCCCGAGCGAAGCGGCTCTATCGTTCTCGCTGCATCAGCAGCGTTAAAGAGAGATTTTGGCGTTAAGAACGTCTCGCGCTTCTTTGAACTGCCTCAGGATCCTCGAATCCAAGTTGTCAAAGCTAGGATGTCGAAATACCTAGAGATTAGTTTAGAGTTAACCAAAATTTTGGGGCGCTTTTCCCCATTCGATAGCATTTTACAGTACTCCGTAGATGAGGCCTGGATCGATATCACCGGAACAGAAAAGTTGTTTGGTGATAAGTGGTTTGTGGCAAGAAAAATTAAGCAAACGATCTGGGAAGAATTACGTATTCCCGTGGCCATTGGCATAGGTCCCAATATGCTCCTGGCCAAGGTCTGCTTGGACTTAGATGCCAAAAAAGCGCCAGAAGGAATTGCCGAGTGGACTTTCGAAGATCTTCCTTCAAGATTATGGCCTCATCCCGTTAAGGACATGTGGGGAATTGGATCCCGAATGGAGCGAAATCTAAACCGGATGGGCATTCGTACTGTCGGCCAATTAGCAGGCTTTGAATCCGCTTTACTCGAGAAGCGATTCGGCATTATGGGCGTCCAGATGTATAACCACGCTTGGGGAATTGACTTCTCCCGTGTACAGCCTAACTACAACCAAACGCATAAGAGCTACGGAAATGGAATTACATTGCTTCGAGATTATGTATTACCCTCCGAAATTAAGATTGTTATCCGTGAACTGTGCGATGAAGTAACGAGTCGGGCTCGTAAAGATCGAATGGCTGGCAGAACGATTTCTTTAGGAATTGGATACTCAAACGGTTACGAAGGAGGCTTCTCCCGGTCTTTATCTATTGATACGCCTACGAATCTAGAAGATGAAGTATACAACGTTTGCCTGCAACTGTTTAATACCCACTATACATTAGGGACAGAAGTCCGCAACATCTATGTGGCCCTGTCTAATCTTACCCCAGACCAAGAAGTACAGTTGGATATGTTCAGTTTTAAGACACGGGAAAAAAAGAGAAATTTAGCCTTTGCCGTAGATCAGATTCGAGATGTGTTCGGATCTACCTCCATTATTAAGGCCTCAAGCTTAGTAGAAGGAGGGATCGCGCTAGAACGAAGCGCAAAGATTGGAGGGCACTATGGATAGAAAAAGAAGAGGAACCTGCGAGGGTTCCCCTTCCATACGTTATGAATTAGCCTTGACCTTATTAATTAAAGTGAAGGAGTAGATAGCAGCCACACCAACCAAAATGTAGACAATACGAGCGGGCCAGCCGTCCATTCCTCCTAACAATCCACCAACTAAATCCCACTGAAATAATCCGAAGAGAAGCCAGTTTAACCCACCAACAATAATGAGAACAAGTGCTGTTAAATTTAAGCCACCCATGACCAAACCCTCCCTAGATTGGAATTTACATCCTATACTGCATCATTATTATATAATTATTGTATAAGTTTTGTAAAGAAAAAAATTATATGCTATATTCCAATAGGGGAGTAGGAGTTAATTGTCGTAAGTTTAAATTTTCTAAAAAGGCGATTGGACGAAGATTCCATGTTAAAATTTAGAAAAACAAGAGAGTGATGGAGTGCTAGGAAGGAACTGACAAGATAAAAGGAAAACCAAGATAAGGTGGGAAAAAGGCTATATGTACCCTCGTGAGATCATAGTAAAGCTCGGTATGAGCGAATATATCCTTTGGCGTTATCTGGAACAACGACAATTTGTCATTCCATCTATGGATGAAATGGTCAACCATTTTGGTAGACATCGTCGAACCATAAAGACATGGTTAAAGAATTTAAAAGAGAACGGCTATATCCAAGGGAAAAAGGTTCACTAATCAAAAAGTCGCTATCCTGCTTGAAATGGGGGAGGCGACTTTTTTTTCCACGTAAAAAGGACTCTTCATAATAAGAGTCCCGTCATAAAAGCAAATCATGTGAAACTTTCATAGATTGCAAACGTATGATGTATTAAGGAAGGAGGAGGAGTTAAATTGAATATCGAGTTAGCTTTCGCACCCTTTTTCATCATGCTGTTTATTATGGCAGCTTTTTTTATTTTTAATATTGTAACGAGTATTTGGGCTTATCGGGATTCTTTAAGAAAAGGAAACAGTAAAGAATACTCTGTTATCGTGCTGATAGGAACACTCTTTTTCCCGATCATTGGGCTTATTATTTATTTTATCATTCGAAACGATAGATGATCTAAGATCTTATTTGACAATGATGACTGACACCGAACACATCTGTGTAACTTGATGACTCACGCTTCCAAGAAATAATTCATCAAACGCAGAAAGTCCTTTACTTCCCATAACAATTAAGTCCACCTGATTGGCCTTAGCGTGATTTCATTTTACACCGATTCTTATCATGGAAAAGTGGTGAAACTCGACAAATTATGAATCTTTAGTGAATGGCGATATTAACCCTTTTTTGCCGGGCGCATATCATGTCTCTAGATAAGTGAAATAGTTTGAAGACTCATCTAGAGGAGTAGGCAAAAGGAGGGGCGTTTTTTATGACATGGGAGATTGCCTTGGTTATTCTTGTCGTAATTATCATGCTTTACTTCTTAATACGAGAGATATCCAGGCCCGAATTTGTGATTTTTTGTGCATTGGCCTTCCTTCTCCTCACTGGGATATTAAGCCCAACTGATGCATTGAGAGGATTCTCCAATGAAGGCATGTTAACCGTTGCTTTTCTATTCATCGTTGCAGGAGCTGTACAACAAAGTGGCCTGATTGGGCAAATTGTAATGAAGTCACTAGGTTCCGGCAAAAACACTCGCAAAGCGCTTGTCCGCATGATGTTCCCCGTTTCAGCTCTGTCTGGATTCCTAAACAATACTCCAATTGTAGTCTTATTTACACCCATAATCCGAAAATGGTGTCGGGACAACAATATCTCCCCATCCAAATTCTTGCTTCCTTTATCCTACGCTACGATATTCGGAGGGACGATTACGCTTATCGGTACCTCAACCAATTTACTTGTCCACGGAATGATGATTGAACAGGGGATGAAAGGCTTTAGTATGTTTCAGTTAGGCATGGTAGGGATACCTGCCTGTATAGCTGGCCTCGTCTATATGGGAACGATCGGTTACCGGTTGCTACCGTCTCGTAAAACCTCCGAAGAATCTTTTAGCGAGAGTACGAGGGAATACTTGTCAGAAGCGCTTGTACTAAAGGATTCTCCTATCATCGGTAAAACGGTTGAGGAAGCGGGACTCAGGCATCTAGAGGGGTTATATCTAATTGAGATCATCCGCAATGGACATCGGATTGCTCCCGTTCAAACGGACCGCACTCTCTGGGAAGGTGACAGGCTTATTTTCACCGGATTGGTTTCGACTATCGTCGACCTTCAAAGGATTAAAGGACTTAAAATTGAGACCGGAATTGAACTGAAACTAGACGACCTACACAATGGGAATGCCTTTTTAGTAGAGGCTGTGGTCTCGCACCAGTCTTCTATTATAAACCAAACCGTAAAAGAGAGTAGTTTTAGAGGTAAATATGGAGCGGGGGTCATTGCTGTCCACCGTAACCAAGAACGAATTAACAGTAAAGTTGGGGACATTCTGTTTAAACCTGGTGACACCTTGCTTCTCCTAGCCGGGAAACAATTTATGAAGCGTTGGCTCAATTCTGGTGATTTTTATCTGATTTCACCAGTGCCACAGCCTGAAAGGACTGACCCTAAAAAGGGAACGCTATCCATCATCGTCTTGCTTATTATGGTTATACTTGCAACTTTTGAGATTCTATCTATGTTTAAAGCCGCAGTACTCGCCGTGATTACTTTATTTATCACGAAGGCGATCACCTTCGAAGCAGCTAAAAAACATATACATTTTAACGTGTTAATTATGATAGCTAGCGCAATTGGAATAGGGATTGCTATCGATAAAACGGGAACTGCTGCATGGATTGCCACATCCTTTATCCATATCACGAAAAGCCTTGGTGTCGTTGGCATGCTTGCTTGTGTTTACCTAATTACCACTTTTTTCACAGAAATTATTACGAATAATGCAGCCGCTGTCCTCATGTTTCCCATCTCACAGGCCATTGCCCTGCAAACAGGTGCGGATCCCACGGCCTTCTTCGTTACCATTACCATCGCAGCATCTGCAAGCTTTGCCACGCCAATCGGGTACCAAACCAATCTCATCGTCTACGGACCCGGAGGTTATCGATTCTCAGATTACTTAAAAGTAGGGATCCCTTTAAATCTCTTATATATGTTTATCACGGTTACGACAGTAGCCTTCCTCTGGTTATAACTCTTACATTAGAATTGCATTAGGTAGTAAATGATCCCGATCACGCAAGGGATAAGATAATATAAATAAACGGTTGCTTTACTTTTCATGGGAAACCTCACCTCTCTTAAGATTATGGATCAATTATGATTTCATATTATATACATGGATCTTGAATATTGTCAAACAGTTCTGTATATTCCTTACAAACACAACATTGACCGACATACTTCTACAAATAACACCCTGGTGAAATACATTCTATGTTCCGTTTTTCTCTGTTATGACACTTGACCCTAAAAAAATCCGTGAGTATTTTCCTAAATTGTAGTAAAGTCTATAGCAAAGGAGATGATCATAAGTGTACAAATTAATATTAGTTGAGAACACCATTACCTATGGCAACCAGGATAAGGTCAACATGACGATGAAAAAGAAACCAGAATGCACCGTTCTTCGCCATAATATTGATGACATTAAACACGAAGTCCTTAAGATCCAACAGGAAAATCCAGAAACCAAGGTAGTATTTGTTGGAGTGTAGAACCGGAAGAAGGCCAATAGCCTTCTTTTTTCTTTTTTAGCGGTATTGAGTATGTCCAAAATTAGTCACAACTTTACTTTAAAGATCTTTGCACGTATAACTCAGATAGTATATAGTTGTTATATGATTCCTGGGGAGGAATTAAAATTATTTCCGAAGTATAGGGGGTAACAGGGTTTGAACATTCCAAAACTTAAAATTGCCCACATGACTCCAGAGGTACCTATTATACAGGGGGGCATGGGGGTTGCTGTGTCTCTGAGCGGTCTTGCCTCGGCTGTGGCTAATGCTGGAGGCATAGGCATCATTTCCGGAACGGGAATTCCAATCGAAGAGATGAGATCTCATATTCGACGCGCAAGGGAATTGACTCAAAGCAAAGGATATATTGGAGTGAACGTTTTGTTTGCGATGAAGGAGTTTGCCGAAACCGTCAAGGCAGCCATGGAAGAGAAGGTGGATTTTATTATTTCCGGAGCTGGCTTCTCGCGAGATATGTATAGCTGGGGAAAAGAATACGGTGTTCCTGTCATCTCCATCGTCTCGTCTGCGAAATTTGCGAAGTTAGCGGAAAGACTAGGAGCGGCTGCGATCGTTGTAGAAGGTCATGAAGCCGGGGGGCATTTGGGGACAGAACGCCCATTATTTGATATCTTACCTGAGGTTATTGAAGCCGTTGACATTCCGGTTATAGCAGCGGGAGGAATCCTAACAGGCGCCGACATCGCTAGAGCGTTTGAATTGGGCGCATCTGGCGTACAGATGGGTACAAGGTTCGTGGCTAGTGAAGAATGCGATGCACACCCAGCCTTCAAGCAAAAATATATTGAGTGCCAAGAAGGGGAAACGGTACTCGTTAAAACGACCGTTGGATTAGAAGGTCGAGCCATCCGCAACCACTTCATCGAGAAGGTCTGCGAAGGTTCTAAAATGAAGATAGAAAAGTGCCGTCAGTGCCTTAAATCCTGCTCTTACCAATTTTGCACATTAGATTCCCTAATCCGATCTGTAAAAGGAGATGTGGAGGAAGGTCTCGTTTTTGCAGGTGCGAGGGTCCACGAAATAAAAGAAATACTCCCGGTGAAGACCATCATGGATAACCTTATCAGTGAACTAAAAATATCCTTGGTGCCAACACCTACACCATAATATCAAGCTTGATGAAGCGGGCCTTATAGGCTCGCTTTTTTCTTTGGTCGAAATTTAAGACAGCATAAGGTATCATAAGAGGGGGAAACAAATTTCTATGTTTTAGAGGAGTGTCCAATGAACGAAGAGAAAAAAGTATGGGTCATTAATGGCCAAAAGATAGAGTTAAACCAGCAAACAGCGGACATGCTGCAGGCATTAACAGATCCCACTCAGGTACGATCGATGGTGGACGAGCTTATTCATTTTTCCGACGCAGCAAGAGGCGGATTTTCCAATATACAGAACCAGAGCTTCATGAAACGGCTAATGGGTGGGGTAACAGGTAAAAGTTCACAACAAATGGCCCATGCTATGGAAAACTACCATGAAGCTATGCAATTTATAGGGTACCTTAGTACATGTTTATACATACAGAACCTTCAATGGAATGAGCAATTGAAAGTCGTCCAACCTATTCTTGAAGAGTGGGAGAAGGGGCAGCATGAAGAATGGAGAACCCAGATAGCCCTACAGACCGAGAATAAAAAACTCATGGAAGTCTCCGAGGACCAGCAAAAAAAGCTCGACGACATCCTCGTACGATTAGCCATTGTCGCTAAAGAGTATAGAGAAATGGAAAACTGGCGCGACGAGTCCAATATCCATATCCATCGAATTGCGGAAACCGTTGATCTAGCGGACAAGAAATTCAAAAAATCCATTTCAGAATTAAGATTCCTCCAAGAAGAGATCGCAAGAGAGACGCGTGCAAACAATGAGAAAATGAAGGATGAAATGACTGTATTTCAAACAGACGCAACAGAATTGTTATCTCAACTAAAGAGTTTCATGGACATTCAACAACAACGTTCCGAGCAGCTTTGCGAAAGAATGGACTTATTGCAATCTTATATAGAGATGCCTTGGTGGAAACGCATTTTTGCCCGAAAACTGAGGAGGCAAATAGCAGCTGCAAAAGAAAGACAATCATGAATGAGTCAAAACCCCAACTATTATGAAGAAATTTGACGAAAAAGCTACACACACAACGCTTATTAGACTTGTTATAATGTAGAGCAGTAAGTATGCGTGTAACTGAGGGGATAGCAAAAATGGATAAGAAAACAAAAGACGAACTAATAGAACTAGGCTTTATTTCTGTAGGCTTTATTAACGATCTGGAATACCTATGTAAACCAGATGAGTTAGAGGATGAAGAGGAAGCCTTCACTTATATTGCAGTAGACAAGGACGGAAAAGCGCTATGGTATTTTCCTAGAACAGCTTATGTAAATGAAATTGATGCTCTATCTATTATGAAGAAGCGACTTATAGAAAACCTATTGGTAAAATAGCGACGATGAATACGAGCCTGTATCCGAAGTTTGTGGATACAGGCATTGATTTTGTCAATTTAGGTCTAGTTGAAACATGGGTTTTACTAACGTTGAAACAAAGACAAATTCAGCCTCCTTTTGTATATCAGGAATATGTTTCTTGAGGACAGCCGCTGTTTTTTTTCCTGGAGGTCCGACATGTCCAATAGCGATACACTCAGGATGATGCTGAATATGTTTTAGAAGTATGCGGAATTGCTTATCTATATGGGATGTCTTGTATATATCATCAAGAAAAATATGATTTTCTATTAATGGTACTCCGATCTCCTTAGCTAGTTCAGGAATGACGCTTTTATGAGTGGTTTTACTGTCAAGATAGATAAGGTTGCGCTCCTTACAGACTTCTAAGACAATTCTCATGACCCTCGAGTCTGCGGTGGCTTTTGAACCCATATGGTTATTCATCCCTGTGGCATGAGGAACTTGATCTACCGCTTGATTAACTCGCTTTCGGATCTCCTCATCGCTTAGGTCTGTCGTAATGGCTCCTGGACCTAACCAACTCTTTTTCCCTCTTCTTGGCTCCATAGGGAGATGAATGAACACTTCATGTCCCCGCTTATAGGCCCATTCAGCATCACGTTTGGTAGTAGGCAAGAACGGCATAACAGCTACGGTTAATGGTATATCCAGCTGAAGAATTTCCTCTGTCCCCAACATGTCATTACCGAAGTCATCAATAACAATAGCCACTTTTCTAGACTTTTCCTCCTCTGCAAATGAAGGAACCGTTTGGTTTAGACATAAAACCAAAAAGTAGAACAAAACCGCAAGTCTGTTCAGTGGTTTTCTCATCCCTTATCTCCTTTTATCCTTATTTTCTTTATCATCCCCGAATAAAGAAGACATATGAAAACAAAAAAGGCTTCCGGTTAGGGAAGCCTGATTAATGAGTTCTTTTGGGTGATATTTTGATTTTTCCTTTCAATACGTCTTGATAAGGGAAGGTCCATTTTGCTCGATTATTCTTTTCGTTGACAATCACTTCATTATGGTTCCACTTTTCAATTTTCGCGTGAAAAGTTATACCTTTCTCCCAAATGGTAACGGTTACATCTTTTCCGGAAGTATAGTACATTCATCTTCCCCCTTAATGAAGTTAACTTATATCTTATTATACTATAATTACAGCAAATATGGAAGCGCTTGCTCAATTTGTCGAAACAAAAATCCTGTTGAACATTTCGTTTGTCTATAATATAATACAAAACATTAAGAAAAATAAATTTAGATGAGTGAGTGGAGATTAGAGGAGGAGAGCTTATGAAGAAGTTTTTATCATTAACCACAATGGGAGCTATGCTATTTCTTGCGGCTTGTGGAAACCAACCTGCACCTACTGCAGGTAACGATGCAGCACCAGCAGAGAAGGTTGTAAAGATTGGTATTACACAAATTGTAGAGCATCCTTCGCTTGATGAAGGAAGAAAGGGATTCTTGGCTGCACTTAAGGACGCAGGGTATGAAGAAGGTAAGAATCTAAAGGTCGATGTACAGATTGCACAAGGGGATATGAACAATAACATTACCATTGCGCAGAAACTTGTTAATGACAAGAATGACCTGATCTTAGCTATCGCTACCCCAAGTGCGCAAGCCGCTGCAAAGGCCGCACAAGATATTCCAGTTGTGTTCACTGCCGTGACGGATCCTCTGGGTGCTAAGCTAGTTTCTCAAGTGGATAAGCCTGGTTCGAATGTAACCGGTATGTCTGACACGCATCCTGATGGAATTAAGAGCACCATCGGAGCGATCAAACAATTCTTCCCTGAAGCGAAGAAGGTTGGGCTTATCTACAATAGTGGTGAACAGAACTCTGTATACAACATAGAGAGTGCGAAGAAAGCTATAACATCCCTAGGAATGGAAGCTGTTGACGCTACTGCAGCTACAAGCTCTGAAGTTCAACAAGCCGCTGAATCTTTAGTGGGACGAGTAGATGCCATCGCGTACTTCAAGGACAATACAGTTGCATCTGCTTTAGAAGCCGTTATCCAAGTGGCGAATCAGAATAAGCTGCCGTTCTTTGCAGGGGACGCTGACTCGGTTAAACGAGGAGTATTTGCCGGATCAGGTGTCGAAGAGTTTGACATCGGGTACAAGGCAGGAGAGATGGCGATTGAGATACTTAAAGGGAAAAATCCCGGAGATATCTCTGTAGGATTCCCAGACAAGACGGATCTTTACATTAACCTAAAGGCCGCTAAGGATGCTGGAATCGAAGTAACGGAAGAAATGAAGAAGAATGCTATCATCATTGAGTAACACAAGTAAGAAGAGCCTAACGCATCTAACGCGGTAGGCTCTTTTTGCATGAATAATAACCGCAATAACTGTGATAATAAAAGAGTAAACCAATTACTACCAATATGATGGAGGGGTTATTACCATGCGTTGGGCAGCACACGAATTTTTAGAAACTCAAGAAGCACTTCGAAGCAAGGCAGCGACAATTGAACTGTATGGAGCATTGATGGGAATGACACAAGATGCTCACCTTCGAGATATCCTTCAAAATCAACAACGTCGTGAGATTCAAGCTTATCAGCAAGGCGTAAACTTGCTGCTTGGCAAAGGGGTCCAAATGCAAGCACCACATACTCCACAGATGAACGTATATGAGCAGCCACAAGTTGGCTTACAGCAACCTACCATGTCCGCTCCGAACCCACAAGCGACGAAGCTATCGGATATGTCCATCTCTACCGTATTATTAAATTTGCATAAATCAGGGGCAGCGGTGGCTATGTTATGGGCTTGTGAGTGTGTAGATCCTCAAGTCCGTACTTACCACGCAACTTGTGCAAACGTCTGCCAAGAAATGGCCTATGAATTATGGCAATTCATGAATTATAAAGGCTATTACCAAGCTCCGCAGTTAGCTGATCATACCATGAACACAATGATCCGCCCATTCCAGGGACAAAATATGACATCGATGATGATGTAAAGGAGTAAGGTAGATGAATTTGAATGAACAAATGGGACAAGTAGGCGTACCTAATCCAGATATCACAAGGATTATGACGAATATGAGTAACTTCCAAGGTGAGTTTAACTTAACCAAATCGGGGTTCAATCCCCAAATGCCTGGACACCAAACCGCTCACCACATGATTTTGCGGCAACAACCAAGAACAGTTAAACAGATTGGAGCAGGCATTGGGCTTCCTTATGAAACAAGATTAGAAATGGCCCTCATGCTTGATGACCACCAGTGTGCCCTAACTGTAGCCCTGCATCAATACAATAAACACCATTGGCTTACAGAAGGAGCAGAAGCTTTTCTCAGTCTTCATGAACTCCTAAACGAACATCGTGAAAAAACGGTGAAGCACATTGATATGGTAGGTGAAAGGGTAGCTCGATTAGGAGGAGTACCAACCGCTCATCCGGTAACGCAACATGAGCTATCTTACATTAAGCACGAGGTAGAAGGAAGGTATACCGTTCGTGATTTCATTCGAAATGATTTGGAGCATGAACTTAAGCTGCAAGAAATGTTAAGAAGAACCATTGCTCGTGCTGAGACATTACACGACTTCGGAACTTCAGAGGTCCTGCAAGAAGTGTTAACAGACCGAGAGGACTTCGGCTACCACCTATACAGTGTGCTTGAAGACGATACATTAGTTCGGGGCATGACACACCTAATTGACGGCAGTGGGGATATGGCAGGAGATCGTCCTATGAACCCAAACACCAAACTACAATAACTACGAAGAAACTGTAAAAGATAAAGGCTTGCCTTGAGAAGAGGCAGGCCTTTGTCATCTTAAACTGATTAATGCTCTTCTTCTAGTAAAGCAAAGAGCTGATGAAATAGGATAACGTAAACGGTAACGAGTAACCCGGCTCCAACACTTACCCAGGTAAACATGGGTATCCTCCTTATTGTTCCTGATGCGGATGAATATAGATTATTAATTCTATTTTAACATAAATGACAAAAGGTAGGTAGTTACCTTGTTAATGTTTAGAAAGGAAGTTAGCACCCAGCACAACAAAAATTTTCCCATCATGAATGTCTACCTGTTGAATCTCCATGTCATCGAATTCTTCCATCTTTTTTAGCGGCTCCAGATTTAAAGTTAGAAGACCATCTTTAAAATGTAAGTAGGGCGGGTGATTGAATACCTTCTGGTTCAACCAAGGAACGTTTACGGGTGTCATTTCATCCACGAGGAACGCTAATGCTCCTCTCTCTGTAGAAACAGGTCTCATAGTCATAGAGAAAGGAATCTTAATCATTAATTTACGAGCAACGCCCGTGACGACAATGGACGTATCGTTTATGACGACATGGATATCTTGCAGTTCCTGTCCCTTGACTTGGTTGATCAGATCTTTGAGCAGGTCTGCTTTAAAAGCAAAAGTTTGGGTGGAGTTAGAATGATCTGCAACAGTCCGATATGCAATACGAGTAGACTCTCTTCTTACTTGTTCAAAGAAGTTATTCATCTAGGAGGCCCCCTCTGTAACAGCTATATCCTAAACATATCCTTTTTATCTGGATATATGACTAAAAATAGCCGTCCCATTGGGGAACAGCTAATTCACTTAAAAGATGAAAGGGAAAAAGAAGGGGAGAGGAAAGAAAAAGAAGGGAAAAAGCTTTACTTGAGCCTTCGGTGTCCCGGACTGCACTTGTCTCATGACTAAATAGTTGCCTCGTATTCCTTGTACAACCATTTGATACCTCTTGCCATTTGAATCTCTTATAACAATAGTTTTCCCTCTTAGTTGCTTTACGGCAGATTCTAGCTTTCTGCGTTTGCTTTCTGGTAAGCTCCTCATCTCACGCTGACCTCCTTAATGTTAGCTACTAGTATTCTATTAAGGGACCTGACAAAACGCTTGGACCTTTTAAACACAAAAATTTGCTGAATCAAACTGTACAACATTTGTATCCATATTGTACAATTAGAATAGAGAAATGTTTCATTTTCAGTAAAGAGAGTAGGTTTAACCGTGTATCCAATTAAAAAAGTCTCTGAGTTAACAGGAATACCTGCAGTAACGATTCGCGCCTGGGAGAGACGTTATGGTCTTGGACCTTCAGAACGAACGGAGGGTGGCCATCGTCTTTATTCTGAGAACGATGTATTAGATTTGAAGTGGTTAAAGAAACAAACCGAAGAAGTCGGAGTCAATATCAGCCAAGCCGTTCAGCTTCTTGCTCAAAGAAAACAGCAAGCTGAAAAAGCGGTAACCAGCAGTTCAAGCAGGGAATTACAGGAATTGGACTTAAAACGCATGGATACGTTATATGAATCTCTTATTGCGTTGGATTCCAATAAGGCGAGCGAGGCCCTAGAGCTATCCTTCGCGGTTTGGCCCATCGAAACCGTCCTACAAAACGTGCTGCCACAGCTCTTGCATCGGATCGGAGACGAATGGGAAAAGGGGAATATCTCCGTTGCTCAGGAGCACTTCGCGAGTAACTGGATTATGCACCGAATCAGCCACCTTCTACGTGTCTTTCCGGTTGATAAGACCTATCCGCGCGCACTAGCTCTGTGTCCACCTGGTGAACATCACCAAGTCGGGTTGCTGTTGTTCACTCTGTTTTTACGGAGAAAAGGCATGGACGTCGTATATCTGGGACCAGATACTCCTGAAAACGGATTAGATAAAGTCATTACAGACTTGAATATTGGTTTAGTCTGTATTTCCATTACTAGACCTGATTTACAGAGGGCCGTAAGGGAGCTCATTAGCCAATTAACAACCGAACATCCTGGACTTAAGTTTGTTATAGGGGGTCAAGGGATGTTGAACGCTCCTGAGTCTCTACAGAACTGGAATATCGGTCATTCGTCTGCACTCTGGGATCAATGGTTTGATTTGGAGTGGATGCGATAACCAAAAACGAAAGGGGATGACCCTAGGGACACTTTTAGTTGTCCTGTTGAGTCATCCCTTTTTTTTCTTAACTACCTTTCCTTTAACGACGCTCCTGCAATACCCGGATAAGTCATCTCATAAGGATCAAGAATAATTTGCAGTTCTTCTTCACTTAATACATTATAAAGCAAACATAATTCTCTAACGGACTTACCCGTTTCGATCGCTTCCCTGGCAATCCTGGCTGCCGTCTCATAACCTAAGTGCGGGTTAAGAGCTGTAATAATGCCAACACTTCGCTCTACATATTCTTTGCATCGCTCCACATTTGCCTCAATTCCTTCTAGACAATGACGAGTAAAGACATCAAAAGCTTGATTCATGATGCTAAGAGACTGAATTAGGTTGAAAAATAGAACAGGTTCCATCACATTTAATTCAAGTTGTCCTGCTTCAGCTGCAAGACAAATTGTATGGTCGTTCCCCATAACTTGGAACGCGACTTGATTAATTACTTCACACATGACAGGATTCACTTTACCAGGCATGATGGAGGAACCAGGCTGTCTAGCTGGCAAGTTGATTTCTCCAAGTCCTGTGCGTGGACCAGAAGCCATTAATCGCAGGTCGTTGGCAATCTTGGACATATTAATCATACATACTTTCAGACTAGCAGAAACTTCTGCATAAACATCCGTATTCTGAGTAGCATCAATAAGATGATCCGCAAGGACAAGTGGGTATCCACTGCTTTCTGCTAAGAGTTCAACCACTCGGGTGATATAGCGTGGATCCGCGTTCAGACCTGTCCCTACTGCCGTAGCTCCCATATTCACCTCATAGAGATGCTCACGGGTTTTGCGAATACGCTTCATATCTCTAGCTATCGCTTTTGAATAAGCCTCGAATTCTTGTCCTAAACGGATAGGTACTGCATCCTGAAGATGTGTTCTTCCCATCTTAATAACAGCATCAAATTCCTTCGCCTTCGCTTGGAACGTACTTAACATAAACTCCATCGTGTTCAAGAGTTGATCAACGAGGGAGAGGATGGCAATCCGAACAGCAGTAGGAAAAGCATCATTCGTAGATTGAGACATATTCACATGCGTATTCGGGCTTAAGCTGAAATAATCCCCTTTAACCCCGCCCAATAATTCAATTGCCCGATTGGCGATGACCTCATTGGCATTCATATTAATGGAAGTACCTGCACCACCCTGTATCGGGTCAACAATAAACTGCTCATGCCATTGTCCGGCAATAATTTCTTCGGCTGCCTGTACAATCACAGCTCCCAGTCTAGGATTCAATCGAGAGACCTCCATATTAGCCTCTGCAGCCGCCTTCTTAACAATCGCAAGCGCCTTAATTAATTCACCGTGAATCCGATATCCCGTGATAGGAAAGTTCTCCACAGCTCGTAAGGTTTGAATTCCATAATAAGCTTCTAGAGGAACCTCTTTCTCACCAAGAAAATCCTTTTCCAATCGAAATTCTGTCTTTATCATTTGTCAGCACTCCTTAATAATGGTCACAAGAAATATAGTAACATACTTCATGGCTTGTGTGAGAAATATAATGGAAAAAGCTATGTAATTTACTGGGATAGCTCAACGCCCATTTTTGTCCACATCATGTGGACATCGCGGCTTGAATATGGTAACTTTAAAGTATAAAACCCGATGTGCCACGGTTGTATACGCTCTACATATTGTGCTTGTTGAGTGGACATTTGTTCTTTCAAAAAAGTTCAGTCATATAAGTTTGTCAAAATACTGGAGGGATTATGAATGTCAAGCAAAGTGTTGGATCGTTTTTTAGAGGAAAATCTAGGAGATTTGAAAAGGAAGGGTCTATATAACATTATCGACCCATTACAAAGCGCTAATGGACCTATGATTACGATTGGCGGAAAACAACTAATTAATCTTTCTTCTAACAACTACTTAGGCTTAGCTACAGACCCTCGTCTCATCGAAGCAGCTACAGAAGCTACAAAAGAATTCGGTGTCGGAGCCGGTGCCGTCCGCACCATCAACGGAACTCTTGAGCTGCATGTAAAATTAGAAGAGAAGCTTGCTCAATTTAAGCATACAGAAGCCGCCATTGCCTATCAATCCGGATTTAATTGTAATATGGCTGCTATCTCCGCTGTAATGGATAAGGAAGACGCTATCTTGTCTGATGAATTAAACCACGCTTCCATTATCGATGGATGTCGATTATCTAGAGCCCAGATCATCCGCTTTAATCATTCAGACATGGATGACTTGCGAGCAAAAGCGAGAGAAGCTAAGGAATCGGGCAAATACAATAAAGTAATGGTCATAACCGATGGGGTATTCTCTATGGATGGGGATATCGCTAATCTTCCAGACATTGCTACCATTGCAGACGAATTCGATTTGATTACCTATGTTGACGATGCACACGGATCAGGCGTATTAGGTCAGGGAGCCGGAACCGTAAAGCATTTTGGATTATCAGAAAAAATTGACTTTCAGATCGGGACTCTGTCGAAGGCCATCGGCGTCGTAGGAGGCTACGTGGCTGGGAAGCAGGAATTAATTGACTGGCTTAAGGTAAGAAGCCGTCCATTCCTTTTTTCTACTTCCCTGACTCCTGGAGATGTTGCTGCCAGTATTAAAGCGATCGATATTCTCATGAGCAGCACAGAACTACATGATCAATTGTGGGAGAACGGCGACTATCTAAAACAAGGTTTAAAAAATATGGGGTTCGATATTGGAGAAAGCCAGACACCTATTACCCCATGCATCATTGGCGATGAACGGAAGACTCAAGAATTCAGCAAGAGATTGTATGATGAGGGTGTCTATGCCAAGGCGATCGTATTCCCAACTGTCCAACGCGGAACAGGAAGAGTGAGAAATATGCCAACTGCTGCCCACTCAAGAGAAATGCTAGATCAAGCATTGTCCATCTATAAGTTGGTTGGAGAGGAAATGAGAATCATTTAATAGGATAAATAGGGGAGGAGCAACCGCATGAAAAAAATACTGATTACCGGAGCCCTAGGTCAAATTGGATCCGAGCTCACCTGCCACATGAGAGAAATATACGGGTTAGAGCAAGTCATTGCAACAGATATCCGCAAAGGGGCAAACACGGCGGTAGAATCTGGGCCTTTCGAAATTCTCGATGTAACAGATGCTCAGGCTATGTATGATATGGCAAAAAAACATCACGTTGATACCATTATTCATTTAGCCGCTCTCCTATCCGCAACAGCTGAAGCAAAACCATTACTCGCTTGGAACCTCAATATGGGAGGGCTAGTGAATGCCTTGGAAGTGTCAAAAGAGCTAGGATGTCAGTTCTTTACCCCTAGCTCTATTGGAGCCTTCGGACCAAGCACTCCAAAAACCAAGACTCCACAAAATACAATTCAAAGGCCAACTACGATGTATGGTGTGAATAAAGTGTCAGGGGAACTACTGTGCGATTACTATTATCAGAAATTCGGCGTAGATACCAGAGGACTCCGTTTTCCTGGACTTATCTCCTATGTAACGCCTCCTGGGGGAGGGACAACGGATTATGCTGTTGAGATCTATTACCAAGCCATTCGCCAAAAGGCTTACACTTCCTATATTGATAAAGGCACTTATATGGATATGATGTATATGCCCGATGCATTACAAGCGATTATTTGCTTAATGGAAGCCGATCCTGCTTACTTAAAACACCGCAATGCTTATAATGTGTCTGCCATGAGTATTGATCCGGAGGCCATTGCGACTTCCATTCGTAAGGTTATCCCTGATTTCGAGCTATCTTATCAAGTAGATCCAATAAGACAGTCTATTGCAGAGAGTTGGCCTGATTCTCTTGATTGTACAATAGCAACGGAAGAATGGGGCTTTAACCCGCTTTACGATCTAGATCGAATGACGGTTGAGATGCTGGGAAAGTTAAGTGAAAAATACAGTTTGGTGGGAACAAGTTAATCCATAAAAAAATAAGGCTGCCTCGAATGGGTTCGAGAGCAGCCTCGTTTTTATTTACCTGCCAGCCTCAAGGCGACGAATGCGTTCATCTAAGTCAGGATGACTGGAGAACAATCCGGCAAGGCCACGTTTTCCATTGATCTTAAGGGCAGCGAGAGATTTTTGTTCCGTATCAACGAGTTCTACTGTGTTTTTAAGTGATTTTAATGCATGAATCATATTTTGCTTTCCACCTAAGTAGGCTCCACCGGCATCGGCATGAAATTCTCGATAACGAGAATAAGCCATGACGGCAATACTGCCGAGTATGGAAAAAAGGATGTCAAAAATAATTACAGCGGCAAAGTGAACAATTGGGGCAAGTTCTTCTTTTACGAAACGCGAGGCAACATAAGCCATGATTCGAGACAAGAACACAACAAAGGTGTTAATGACCCCTTGAACAAGCGTCATGGTAACCATATCGCCATTCTCGATATGCGCCACTTCATGAGCTAGTACACCGATAACGGCTTCTTTATCCATTCTTTGTAACAATCCGCTAGACACTGCAACTAACGAACGATTCTTTGAAGGCCCTGTAGCAAAAGCGTTCACCTCTGCTGAGTCATAGATTCCTACTTCAGGCATTACCGTAATACCTGCCTTACGGGAAAGACGATGAACTTCCTCAAGTACAAACCTCTCTTCTGCAGTAAGGTGAGGGTTCTTCTGATCGATGATTTTAATCTTCATCATCCACTTCGCCATCATTCGTGACATGGCGAGTGAGATGAACGCTCCACTAAAACCGACTACACCGCTAAATACAAGCAGAGCCGTGAAATCAATCCCCTCAGCGGTTATGTAATTTCGCACTCCCAACATACTAGTCACAATACTGATCGTAATGATGACTAGCATGTTCACTAATAGAAATAATCCAATTCTCCTAAACATACGGGGTGAATTCATCCTTTCTTTTTCTGTTTCACTTTTCGTATACGGAACACTTCTTCATTAGGTTTCAGTTTTTTTCTGAGTAAAACTGCTTAATAAATGGGAGAATGGATGACTTCACCTGCTTGTACATCCTTCGTTACAATACACCCAGCCCCAATGATCGCTCCGGTTCCAATATGTATCCCTTCCATTATGACTGCGTTAGGGCCGATAATCACATCATCCTCAATGGTTACCGGACTTGCATGAGGAGAAGAGATGACTCCTTTAATCACAACGCCTGCACCTACATGACACCTCTTACCAATAGACGCTCGACCACCAATAACAGCGTTCATATCAATAAGGGCTTTTTCACCGATTCGAGCTCCAATGTTAATACAAGCCCCCATCATAATGACCGCATCCTTCTCAATTGTTACACCTTCACGAATGATCGCGCCAGGTTCAACTCTTGCATCCACATTCTTGATATCGAGTAAATCGATAGTCGAATTCCTTCGGTCACCCTCAACAACATAATCTTCAATGACAGAGGAGTAGTTCGCAAGTATGGGTTGAAGCACTTCCCAGTCGCCAAACACCATCCCTCCTTCACCCATCCGGATGACTCTTACATCTGGGCCGAATGTCACTTGATCCAGCTTACCTTGAATATAGATCTTTACCAGTGTTCTCTTATTATTATTCTGTATTCTTTCCAATATCTCTTTCGTGTCCATCTGATCCTCCTTAAGAAATAGGGTAGGGCCGGCCATCAGGCCAGCCCTAAATTCACCCTTGGCCTAACGCCAAGCGCTGTTTATTCCACTTACTCTAAGCATTCTGCATGGACCATTCTTCTACGTTCCATACAGTTGTTACCCAATCTTCATAAAAGTCTGGCTCATGGCAAACCAGAAGAATAGTTCCTTTATATTCCTTCAAAGCACGCTTAAGCTCTTCTTTAGCTACAACATCAAGGTGGTTAGTAGGCTCATCAAGCAAAAGCCAATTGCTGTCCCTCATCATCAACTTACATAGTCGAACCTTGGCTTGTTCACCACCACTCAACATATTCAGTGGGCGAGTAATATGTTCATTCGTCAGTCCGCATCGAGCCAAAGCCCCACGAACCTCATGTTGGTTCAAGTGAGAGTACTCATTCCAAACATCGTCAAGCGGTGTCAAATTGCCGGCCTTTACTTCTTGTTCAAAATAAACAGGGTAGAGGAAGTCGCCTAAATAAGCGGATCCCTTCCAAGGATTAATCTTGCCTAGAATGGTTTTTAGAAGAGTGGATTTACCTACCCCGTTACACCCGATAATCGCTATTTTTTCACCACGTTCGATCGTCATGCTCATCTTCGGGAGGAGAGCAGACGTGTAACCAATCTCTAAATCTTTACCTTCAAAAATAGTTTTCCCACTCGCTCGTGATTCCTTAAACCCAAATGTGGGTTTCATCGCTGTTTCTGGACGATCAATTCGATCAATTCGCTCCAACTGCTTCTGACGACTCTTTGCACGACCAGAAGTAGAATATCTCGCTTTATTCCGTTGAATAAAGTCTTCTTGCTTTTTAATAAACTCTTGTTGTTTTTCATATGCATCGATATGTTGTTGCTTATTAATATCGGCCATTTCTAGGAACTTCTCGTAGTTGGCCTTATATCTGGTTAACTTCGAAAATTCTAGATGATAAATGACATCTACGACTTTATTCATGAATTCTGTATCATGGGAAATCAGAATAAAAGCGAAAGGATAGTCCTTCAAATAATTAGTCAGCCATTGAATATGCTCTACATCCAAATAGTTCGTAGGCTCATCAAGAAGAAGGACCGTCGGTTTCTCAAGAAGCAGTTTAGCCAGAAGAACCTTTGTACGCTGACCGCCACTAAGGGAGGCTACGTCACGTTCTAATCCGATAGCATCTAACCCTAAACCATTGGCCATTTCTTCCACTTTTACATCTGACAAGTAAAAACCGCTTGCATCTAAACGTTCTTGTATTTCTCCCATTTGCTCAAGAAGATCCTCTAACTCTTCAGGAGTGGCATCGCCCATTTTCTCGGAGATTACCATTAATTCTTTTTCTAACTCGTAAAGGGGAAGGAAGGCATCTCTAAGGATGTCCCGAATTGTTTTCCCTGGAGTAAGCTTGGTATGTTGATCTAAATAACCATAATGGACCTTGGGTGTCCACTCAACCTTCCCATCATCACGGACAATTTGTCCTGTAACAATATTCATCAGGGTGGATTTCCCCACTCCATTAGCACCTACTAATCCAACATGCTCCCCAGCCAAAAGGCGGAAGGAGACATTCTTAAACAAGGTTCTATCGCCAAAGCTATGGCTTAAGTCTTCAACTGTTAATAAGCTCATCGTGTTTCTGGTTCCTCCTGTACTTACGGATGTGCATACTTTTGTTCCATCTTAACTGATTTGAATAAAATAATAAATCCCCTATATCAACCAAAAAGTCATCTTGTATTTAATAAAAGGGGGAGGGGAAGCTAAAAAGAAAAAAGGTGGTGCCCCTTGCAAAAGAAGATCATAAGTCTCCTGTTTGTTTTAATATCTCTTTGCATACAGCCCGTCTGGGCTGAGTATATGGCTGACATAGAAGTGTTTGATATTGAAAAAGAACAAATCGTGAAGCGAATTGCTAATACGACCGAAATCCAAGAGGAGATGAAAAAGTACCTCGACTCGATTGATCGTACGATTCCACCCTTAGAAGAGCTGCCGAAAAAAGGGCAAATGATTCGAGTTCCATTGCATCCTGGTATTAATGTAGGAAACCAATGGATGAAATCCATGGTTTATGAAGTCTTTTTCATTGTTCTTCCGGAGAGGGATCCTTTCGTCATCCTTTATGATGATGCGCGCAAGGCTTATTTGCTGCAATCACCCTATACTCCCAAAACCCTTATGAGTGTAATCACCGAATAAAGGGAAAGGGATCGAGCAATAGAAAAGAATCAGATTAAGCTAATCTGATTCTTTTTTTGTCCGCTTAAGTTTCAGTTAACTTTCGAAGTAACACTTGTGATTCTCTTCAAGTATCATCTCTTTACAACGGGGGCAAACCAATCCCTCTTCAATTAGCTTATCTAGGTTCTCTCGGTTATATCGCATTCTTTCTTTGACCTCATTCGTTTGAAGCTTTTTTTCGGTCAATTGATCGAAACAAGGAAAGCATATATAATGAACATCTTTTTTCTCGTTAAAAGGGATTTCCCAACTCTCTAATTCGAAAGAACGATATGGTTCAGCATGATCAGCACCGCATATTTCGCACTTATGGTTCATAATTCGCTCCTTTTTTCGTAGCCTTTTTATTCATTCAGTATAGCATTCCGTTCTTGTTTTGCAAACTTGGCAGAGAAAAAAGGCAGCCCAAAAAGTCACAGTATTTATGACCTGTTTGAGACAGCCTCTTTCAACCTAGTGTTACTCTTTAATTAGCCCAATTTCAACCAAGCGTTGATATAAAAACCCTCCAGCGGTGATAGGCGGATACTTCTCGGGATTATCCACTGAAACGCAAGAAGGAATTGTTTCTAACAGATAGTTACTGTATGGATGAACGAAGAACGGCATGGAGTAACGAGATGTATTTTCCCCCTTAGGATTAACTACACGGTGGGTTGTAGAAGGGATCACTTCATTAGTAATGCGAGACAGCATATCTCCCGCATCTACAATAATCTGACCCTTTTCAGCGATTACCGGCATCCAATCTCCGTCACGTGTTAACAATTCTAGACCAGACGCTGTAGACTCCACGAGAAGGGTAATCAAGTTAATATCCTCATGTTCAGCTGCCCGAATCGCGTCAGGATGCGCGAACTCATCTAGTGGGGGATAGTGAATGGTACGAAGAACACTGTTTCCATCGTTAATCATATCAGAGAAAAAACCCGATCTAAGATCAAAGTGAAGAGCTAAAGCTTCAAGCATATTGCGAGCCACTCGCTCTAATTCTCTGTAAAAATTCAATGCGTATTTACGAAGTTCAGGAAGTTCTTCCGGCCAAACATTCGCAGGATATTCAGAAGTAAGGGGGTGACCCACGGGCAATTCTTGACCCACATGCCAAAATTCCTTCAAGTCGCCAACTTTACGATTTTTTGCATGTTCCTTCCCAAATCCTGTATAGCCCCGTTGGCCTCCTTGAACCCCTTCGTATTGCTTCTTAACAACGTTATCTAGGTTATAGAATCTTTCCCACAATTCATAATTCTTATCAATAAGCTTTGGATCTACACCGTGACCTTCGAGGATAATAAAGCCAATCTCCTTAAGACCTGCAGCAAATTCTTCTGCGAATTGTGCACGCTGAGCAGCATTACCATACGTGTAGTCTTTTAAATTTAGTGTGCGGATTAATGGTCTAGACATTCCTTAAGAACCTCCTGAATAAGTAGGGTAAACGATTACAAAGAAAGAATTTCCTTTCGTAGTGTAACACGTTGTCTGACATCTAACAACCGTTTTTTACCTTATGAAATGAAAAAACAGAGGAAGGCTGAAAACCGTCCTCTTTATCTGTTACTTGTTTGGTAAGGGGCTCGATTAAAGCGAAATAGATCAGCATCCTGATGAGTGCCTTGCGTAATGAGGCTCGTGATTATTTGGGCAGCAATCATGCTGTAAACCGTTCCATTTCCTCCATACCCCAGAGCGAAATAGCAATGCGGATATTCAGGTTGTTCACCAATAAGAGGGTATCCATCATGCGTCCCCCCAAATGTAGCAGACCAATAATAATCTGCACGGAGATTGGGGATAGAGGGGAACAATTCTTGCACCGCTTGTACAAGGAGATCTCTTTTATGTATTAACCGGGCGTCTCGCTGCTCCGCTTGGACCATTGGCTCATCAAATCCGCCAGCGATAATACGGTTGTCCACGGAGGTGCGGATATACAGATAAGGTCTCGCTGTTTCCCATATCAAGCAACGATCAGGCCATCCCGTAAATTCCTCAATGGGCTGGGTTACGATAGCATAGGAACTTGAGAGTACTGCATTCGCATTATTCTGTAATTGAATCTGTGTCTCGTAACCCGTTGCGAAAATGACCTTCCTCGCCTTGATTCTTTTCCTATTTTTTGTATACAGAACAACATGATCCTTTTCTGTTTCACGACTCACGATTTCCGTTTCTTGGTAAGCACGTAGGCCAAAATCAACTGCGCTGTAGATTAAGGAGTTTGCAAACTTATAAGGGTTAATATCGGCATCCCCCGTAGCAAATATGGCCGCCGGTTTGGAAAAAGAATATTTCTCGCGAATTTCCTCCTCCTTCATATATCGAACCGGAAACCCATGCTTCTTCAAGGTGAGATATTCCTTCTGTAGGGAAGGAACATCTTCAATAGAAGTAGCGTAATAAAGACTGTCCCTTGAAACATAATCTGGAAAAATTTTTAGCTTGTTACAAAGCTTTCCTATTTCAGAAACCGCATTTTGACAAAGTTTATAAAAGCGAACCCCTTTCTCTTCACCAAAGGTGTTAATACAAGCCGTTAACTCCTTATCGTTCGCGAATTGGAGTAACCCCGTGTTCGCGCTTGTACTGCCGAAACCAAACCTTCTCCTGTCAACAATAACGGTATCCACCTGTTGCTCTGCTAGATGATAAGCACATAGAGAACCCGCCTCGCCACCACCGATCACTAGCACATCGCACACAATATCCTCTTCTAATTGAGGATAAGTAGGGGGAGATGGAAGTGTGTCTAGCCATGACAATGGTCCGTTTTTCAAATCTAATCCATGTTGCAGTTCCATAATCCAACACCCCTCTATTTATTTAGACTGAGTTGCTTCTTGTTAGCCAGTTTAAGTTGTATAATTTTCCTGTTCTAATATAATAATGCAGTAATCATTTATTTTAGCTTGAGGAGAAAGGAGTATATTCATGCAAAGAAATCAGACAAATATTATGGTTGAAACCGCATTAATGACGGCGTTGGCTTATGTATTAAGTTTGATTCAATTTGGCGGGTTGTGGGCACAAGGTGGCTCTATATCCTTAGTCATGATCCCCATTGTTATTTTGGCTTTCCGTAGAGGGGTAAAGGCGGGGATCACCGCAGGATTGCTAGTCGGTGTGTTAAAAGCGATGCTTGGTGGCACCATTGTTCACCCTGTACAACTAGTATTGGATTACCCTGTAGCTTATGCAGCTATTGGTTTAGCTGGTCTATTTAGCTTAGAGAACCAACAACGGGGAGGAAGAATAACAAGGGCGATACTAGGCATTACGATTGCTGCCTTAGCTCGGTTTGTCTCTCACGTGGGATCTGGAGTCGTTTGGTTTGGAAGCTATGCACCAGAAGGGATGCCTGTATTGCAGTACTCGATATGGTACAACTTATCTTATCTTCTACCTGAAGTCATTATTAACAGTATTATTCTTATTTTCTTAATTTCCAACCGTTATTCCTTATTAGCACCAAAATAAAAAACGTTAGAAAACAAGTGACAACCATCACTTCTTCTTTTCTTTTAACACGCTATGATTAAGATATTAGAACGTCATTACGATACACGAAGGAGTGTTGAGAAATGAATCATTCTTTTTGTAGCGGTTTTGCAGAGAGAGACTTTATCAGCCTATGTCCTGCGTTAGATCATCTCTATAAGGAGCACACACCATTACGTAAACAGATGGAAGAGTTCAATACCCTTGCTAAAGACTTGCAGAGGATAGAGGAAGGTTCAACTAGGGCAGAGATGTGGAGAGAGCTTATACGAAAAGTTGAAGCGTTTGAGAAGGATCTTACCCCTCACTCAGAAATCGAAGAAGGAGCCTTATTCCCTCTGTTAGCTCACTATATTGGACGGGAGACCGGACCTATTGCCGTAATGGAATATGAGCATGACCAGGCCAAGGGATACCTTAAAGCTTTCTTAGAAGAGGCCTCCAAATCAGTAGATGACATGAAAAGGAATGAATTAGCCTCTTATGCTATCCAAACTTATATTATTTTAAGTGATCATTTTAGTAAGGAAGAAAACATCTTGTTTCCTATGGCGGAGAAGTTTTTGACTGATCTAGAGAAGGACAAGCTTTATCAGCTTATGATTCAAAGATAATTCATGGGGCTGGGTCTAAAATATAGCAGTAAAAATTTCCGCTATTTTACAATAATATAAGAATAGAGCCGTAATAAGGGAAAAATAGCCAAAAATAGAGACTTTTCAGGGGATTAACGGTAGTTTTTCCCCTTATTTTCTCGGTTTTATCAATCAATCAAAATGAAAATAGCGGAAAAAATTCCCCTTAACTGCCCCTCCTCCCCATTCATAATTACAGCCATTCTAACGCAAATTAGGAATATGAATACAGATAGAGAAGAGGTACTCAAGCCTTGTTAAAGAAAAAAATCGCCTGGATAACAGACAGCACAGCCTATATCACAAAAGAACTTAAGGACCATCCTGACGTCTATATCGTGCCATTATCTATTTCATTTGGGGACCAAACGTATGAAGATGGAGTCGATCTTACAGCCAATGAACTATACGAGAAAATTCGAAATTCTAAGCAAATCCCCAAAACATCCCAACCATCACCCGGTAGGTTCATGGAGCTCTACGAGAAGTTAGAGGAAGAATATGAAACAGGAATTGCCGTTCATATTTCTAGCCAACTGAGTGGAACGCTTCAGGGGAGTGTCCATGGAGCTCGAATGGCGGACTTTCCTCTCGAAGGAGTGGACTCGAAGTCTATGTCCTATCCTATAACAACACTTCTGTATAAAGGGATGGAACTTGAAAAGGAAGGCCTTGATGTTAAAGAAATTTCTACTCGCCTTCGCGACGAGGCCGACAAAAGTCAAAACTACATACTCATTGGTAACTTAGATCAATTTTATAAAGGGGGAAGAATGTCCGGAGCGCAGTATCTTCTCGGCAATTTACTACAAATAAAACCAATCATTCGAATTAATCCCCGAGGAGAATTCGAGATGGTAGAGAAAGTCCGCTCAGAAAAGAAAGCCATTCGCAGAATTCTTGACCTCTTTGATGAAGCCTATCAGAAGAATAGGATAACAGGCATACAGATTATGCATGGCAATGTTCCAGCCAAGGCAGAAGAGTGGAGAAAAGAACTTCAAGCCCTATATCCCGATTTAGAAATTTTCGTAGGCGAAGTAAGCTCTACCATTGGCGTACACGCTGGGGAAGGAACGGTCGCCCTCACATGGACCAACCAGTCAAAATGAAAAAAGAGAGGGATATAGATAAACAACTATATCCCTCTCTTTTTTTACTTTACCACTGTACGAGGTATCGAATCTTGCCGACGTCATCCTTAAAAATAATTTCCATGAATTTTTCAAAAGCAGGTTCATCCCAATAAGCTGGCGCTTCAAGATCATGTTTACGTTCGAATTATACGATAGCTCCTTCAAGGGTATCAGCATAAATGACATGGTCTCTTTCCTCAAAATCAGGATTCTCGCTTTCAAGCAGTTGAAAGATATATCTTTTCAATATGTTCTTCTCCTGTCTCAATCGTAATTCGTGATTATTATATAACAAAAAATCTAGAGAAATAAGTAGGATAAAAAATAAAAAGTTCTCATAGACGGTGAATTTGCTATAATGGTCTGTATGATTAATATCGCTCGTGCATGCGTAGTTCAAAGGAGGTTCCTTAAAACATGTATGAAAAACCGTCTGACGATGAGAATTATTCACCTTATATAACATTTAATCGTAATGAGTGGGCAAGTTTAAGGGATTCTATTCCGCTCCCCCTAACTCAGGAAGAATTAGAAGCCTTAAAAGGCTTAAATGAAAAAGTGTCCCTTGACGAAGTATCCGAAATCTATCTACCCCTATCTCGTTTACTTAATCTTTATGTGGCTACCACACAGGAGCTTCATCTAGCAGCAAATACGTTCTTGAATAGTACAACAGAAAAGGTCCCTTATATTATTGGAATAGCAGGAAGTGTGGCCGTTGGAAAAAGTACTTCGGCAAGGATTTTACAAGCTTTACTTTCACGCTGGCCGAACCACCCTAAGGTGGAATTAGTGACAACGGACGGATTTCTCTATCCCAATCGGATTCTAGAAGAACGCGGGCTGATGAAGCGTAAGGGATTTCCGGAGAGCTACGATATCCGAAGACTGATACGTTTTATGGCTGATATTAAGTCGGGTAGACCAGAAGTTACTGTACCTACATACTCACATTTATATTATGATATTTTGCCTGAAGAGGTAAAGGTTATGGAGAAACCCGACATTGTCATTGTGGAGGGAATTAATGTCTTACAAATGCCTAACACCCGTAACCAGCGAAAGATTCCAAGGGTATTCGTGTCAGATTTCTTTGATTTTTCGATTTACGTTGACGCTTTAGTAGAGGACATCTATAAATGGTATGTCGAGCGTTTTCAGTTGCTGCGAGATACAGCATTCCAAAACCCAGCATCCTATTTCCACCGCTATAGTCAATTGACAGATGAAGAAGCCATCGAAACAGCCAAAAAGATTTGGTTAGAAATAAATGAGGTTAATCTACAACAGAATATCTTGCCCACACGTGAACGTGCACATTTAATCTTGGAAAAGGGAGCCAATCATTCCATCAACAAGGTGAAACTGCGCAAACTATAAGTAAAGCAACCAGGTACGGTTTAGTCACCTGGTTTTTCATTTTGTCTAGTTCTTACAGAGTTTGTCTTGTTATTATCGTATTTATGTTGTAAATTGGGAAAAGCAAAAAAAATAGTCCCCGTTAAGGGACCTAGATTGAAAACTCTCAACCTAAACTACCAATTCGTTTAGTTAAAATTATTATCGGCATTACTAGAAAAACATTTATATAATGAATAAAAAAAATTAGTTTTTTATTCATTATGGTAGCCGCTATAATTTTGTTATAATGGTCAATGCTTATAATTGATAAAATATAGGAAGGAAGATGGAACAATGGAATGGCAAGAAGACGCAAAAGAATTATTAGATGAGTTATTAAAACCTATCCCCGTATTTGTACGACCTATGGCAAAGAAAGGGATAGAAAAGAAAATATTAGAAGCGGCAGAAGGACAAGTGACTAAGGACGCTGTCATTCAAGGTTATCTCGTTGCTTCTCCTGGAGATATGCAAGAGAGAGCCATTAAACTGCTCCAAGCTAAGGGAATCGACCTTACACCTTATAAGGAGTTGCTGGAGAAATTAAAGTAAAGAAGAATACATAGATTTTTTCTTCTAGTGTAATAGGGAGCCATTTTGCCTTGGCTCCCCCATATGTTCGACAACGGACATCCCCGCAAAAGTACGCGCACCACTTTTGTTTTCCCTTCTATATTAAGGAGAAGCTCTCAGCACTATACTATAGATATAAATGCCGATCGTTGCAGAAAAAGGTGATGAAATGACAAGTTTAAATACTCCCTCCCGGGTTGAACCCGTTTATAGCTTAGAAGAATTGGCTGTAAAAACAACAGCAAGAAATAGAAATCTATTTCATGACCTCGTGCATGCCGCTGATAAGTACGGTCATGAACGAGTCATCATAGAAGATATCGAAAAAGCCATTCGGTACAAAGACTTAATTTTAGGAATATATGTACTGAGCAACAAACTTGAGACTCTACTTCAAGATCAACAAAAGGTTGGAGTATTTCTTCCTAACTCTATTGGCCATGTCGTTACTTTATTTTCCTTATTCCGTCTGGGAAAGACACCCGCAATCCTTAACTTCACCATGGGGGAGAATAGCTTAAAAGACTGTGGAGAAGCCGCAGACCTAAAAACCATCCTGACTTCACGCAAATTCTTGGAGAAAGCCAACTTGCAAGGACTTGTCGATTCACTGGCACAATCCTTTACCATCGTTTATCTTGAAGATGTTAGAGAAAGCCTCACCATCTTCAATAAATTTAAAGGACTCATTGATTCCAAATTTAAGCGGATGGCGTCTACTACTGTCAATGAAGTCATCTTATTTACATCCGGTTCCGAGAGTAAGCCAAAAGGAGTCATTCTGACTCATGACAATATCTTTGCTAATATCTCACAAGCTCTCAATGTGATTGAGTTAAATACAGAGGACAGGTTCTTTAATCCTCTTCCCATGTTTCATAGCTTTGGTTTGACAGTTGGAACCCTACTCCCAATCATATCGGGAATGTACAGCTATTCTTTCCCAAGCCCTTTACATTATAAAGAAATCCCTAGTTTAGTTAAAACAAAAGCCGCAACGGCACTTTTTGGAACTTCAACATTTTTGGAAGGTTACGAAAAATATGCACACGATGATGATTTCCGTACAATAAGGTATGTCATTGCTGGGGCTGAAAGATTAAAACCACAAGTACAGGAAAAATGGCAAAGTCGTTTTGGGATCCACATCTTAGAAGGTTACGGAACCACGGAGGCCTCTCCGATCCTTTCATTAAACACCCCCGACTATCAAAAGGCAGGAACGGTGGGGAAGCTTCTTCCCCTTGTTGACTATTTTATTGAACCGGTAGAGGGCATTAAAGAAGGCGGGAAACTACTCGTTAAAGGGCCAAACCTTATGAAGGGCTACTTGCTTCATAATACGGGTTTTGTTCCACGTCCGGAATGGTATGACACCGGTGATGTGGTATCAGTAGAGGACGATGGTTTCGTAAGGATTCTTGCTCGACTAAAACGTTTTGCAAAAATTGCAGGTGAAATGATTTCCCTCAATCATATCGAACAAATAGCCGCAACCTGCTTTAAAAGACCAGAATTCTTCGCCGTAAGTGTACCTGACGAGCGAAGAGGGGAGCGAGTCATCTTATTTACCACCTACGAGCAAGCAAGTGAAAAGGAACTGGCTCAATATGTGAGATCGATCAAGCAGTCTAATATCCTCATCCCTTATAAAATGATCTTTATAGAGACGGTGCCCGTGCTAGGAAGCGGAAAAACAGACTATGTCACTTTAACGGAAATGGCCAAACAAATTCACTAGTAGATTGACTGGAATAACTTGAAATCAGACTACGTATGCTCTCAAGAGATTGTAATTGGGGAGGGTACTGAAATGAGCGAGGACCATCTGATCGAATTGGTGAGAAAAAATAACATTGCAGATCTAATAGGCTACTTGGGTACCAATATCAATCAGCGGAACACGAAGGGCGATACGGCTTTATTGATTGCAACTAGATTAAATAATCGAACACTTGTGAATCACTTAATTAATCTAGGAGCAGACTTTAATCAGGAAAACCAAAGAGGGACTACTGCCTTAACCCTAGCCATATTTAATGGTTATATGGATATCGCAAAAGATCTCATTTTTTCAGGAGCAAAAATTCTGACCGAGAAAGATAAGGCTGGTGATAGCTCTCATTTAGTTCATACAGCAACGTATAAGGCTAATCTAAGGAAGATTGAAAAAGAATGCAACATAAAGGCCGATCGTAATTGATCGGCCTTAAACGTTATGCCTTTGATAGAGCCTGCTCTAAATCATCGATAATATCAGAAACATCTTCTATGCCCACGGATAGTCGAATTAACCCCTCCGTAATGCCCATAGCTTTCCTTTCATCGATAGGTATTACCGAATGAGTCATGGAAGCAGGATGTTGGATGAGTGTATCAACATCTCCAAGACTTACCGCCCTCTTGCATAATTGAACTTGATTCATCATACGCACTCCGGCATCAAAACCACCGCTCAATTCGAAACTGATAACCCCACCATAGCCTTCCATCTGTCTGGTAGCTAAGTCATACTGGGAAAAGGAAGGCAGGCCCGGGTAATAAACCTTGTTTACTTTACTATGTTTTGAAAGGTATTCAGCGACTTCTTGAGCATTAGAACAGTGTCGATCCATTCGAACCCCCAATGTCTTCAATCCACGTACAAGCAGGTAAGCGTCAAAAGGGGCAAGTATACCGCCGATATCCTTCTGCGTAGTCAGTCTCAGGTTATCCATTATGTCTTTAGGCCCCACCACAACTCCGGCAACCACATCCCCATGACCGCCTATATACTTCGTTGCGCTATGCAAGACAATATCACAACCTAACTCTATTGGCCTCTGTAAGTAAGGGGACATAAAGGTATTATCTACTACAGTTAAGATACCACGCTCTTTGGCCATTTTAGAAATCATGGACAGATCTACGAGTTCTAGAGTAGGGTTTATGGGTGTTTCTACGTAAATCACTTTTGTATTTGGCTGTAAAGCTTCTAACAGGGAGGCTTCTCCGTCCATACGGCATAGCGAATACTCGACTCCAAAACGATCCTTTAATAAATTTAACAATCCAAAGGTACAGCCATATAATCCCTTAGAGCATAAAATATGATCTCCTGTCCTTAGAAGTCCTAGTAGTACGGCTGATACGGCTGCCATACCAGAAGAAAAAGCGAGGCCAGCATCTGCTTTTTCCAAGGCAGCTACTTTTTCTTCAAATACGGCGACCGTAGGATTTCCCAAGCGAGAATAAATATAACCGGATTCAACACCTGCAAAACGGTTCGCTCCTTCTTCTACAGAAGAAAAAGCAAAGGTTGAGGTCTGATAGATGGGAAGAGCGAGAGCTCCTGTTTCTTTATCCTTATCATATCCAGCGTGTATGGCTAGTGTATTTAATCCATATTTCTTCTCTTTTTCTTTCATGATTGTTTATGACCTCCTTCATTTAAGTTTTATTTTCCAAACTTACAATCCATTTCATTCGATGGGTTCGCAATCCGAGCACACTCTGCCAAGGAGGCAAAGACAGAAGTGGCAAGTTGACTCACTGAAGGGGATCGTGTAAAATAAAACTCACCTGCAATGTACGTAGCACCAACTTTGTTTCGAACCGTAATGTTACTACGGGATTCCAATATTTCGTTTACGACGCTAAGCCTCGACCGAGTGGAAAGCGAACTAGACTGTGCGGAAACCCACCTGCGAGAGCGGGTTCTAGAAACAGACTGGTGATACGGCATAAGCGGGGCTCTAAGCAAGTATCATATACCTTAGTCCCAGTAGCTCAGCAGGATAGAGCAACGGCCTTCTAAGCCGTGTGTCGGGAGTTCGAATCTCTCCTGGGACGCCATACATAGCGAATGAATTAGGGAATGCCCATAGGCATTCCCTTTTTGCTGTTCTTTTTAGCAATTCCGTCTTTGAATAGGAGCAGTTGGAGCTACCACATGTTGTTGGTGTACTGGACCCATTACATTTCTTTCGGTGTGTGGGAACATATGCTGATGTTGAACAATATAGTTATGACGATAGATGGTTTGACTCGGATGAATATGCTCGACTACACAATGATGGTAAACATCTCTTACACAGGTTCTCATGGGATGGACAATTCTCATTAATAATCAGCCCCTCTCTTGGTTTCTGTATATGGTATGTACAGAAGCACTATCTCGAATCGTCATTTGCCCTAGGATAATCGTCTATTTTCTGTTTGGTCATTTTAGAAGGGCGATTGACTAATGCTTGATGCTTCATATATACTTTAAAGGTCGATAACGAACGATTTTTTAGTAAATCAATAATAACGTTCGTATTTAGGAGGTTTATATGTACGGATCACCGTTTAGCCCAACAGCAAAAAAGATGATGCTCCTTGGTTCGGGGGAACTTGGTAAAGAAGTTATCATTGAAGCGCAGCGTTTCGGTATAGAAACGATTGCAGTAGACCGATATGCTAATGCCCCAGCGATGCAAGTAGCTCACCGTTCCCACGTCATTGATATGCTTGATCCTGAAGAACTCTACCGCCTGGTTCATCAAGAGATGCCAGACTTCATCGTCCCTGAAATTGAAGCTATCGCGACTTCTGCACTAGTCAGATTGGAAGGTGAAGGGTTTAATGTTGTTCCTACAGCACGAGCTACACAATTGACGATGGACCGAGAGGGGATCCGACGATTGGCTGCAGAAGAATTACAACTTCCCACAGCAAGATATGAATTTGCCAATACGCTGGATGAATTAAGAGATGCTGTCCAGAAAATAGGCACCCCTTGTGTGATAAAACCCATCATGAGTTCTTCCGGGAAGGGGCAAAGTGTTTGTCGCTCTCTAGAAGATGTTGAACAATCTTGGAACATCGCAATAGAAGGAAGCCGAGGAAAAAGCACTCGTGTGATCATTGAAGAGTTCATTCATTTCGACTCTGAGATTACGTTACTAACTGTTCGTTCAGCAACAGGCACAGTCTTCTGTCCTCCTATAGGGCATATTCAAAAGGACGGGGACTATGTTGAATCCTGGCAGCCTCATGTGATGACGGTAGAACAAATTGTGGAATCCGAACGGATTGCTAAATTAGTTACAGATGCTCTAAACGGTTATGGAGTATTTGGTGTCGAATTGTTTATTGGTAAAGATAAAGTTTACTTTAGCGAAGTTTCGCCACGCCCTCATGACACTGGCATGGTCACGATGATTACTCAGGATCTATCTGAATTTGCCCTTCATGTACGTGCGATATTAGGCCTTCCTATCCCGACCATTAGACTCCTGTCCCCAGGAGCGTCCTATACCCTGAAAGCAGAATTAGAACATAAAGCCTTTCAGATTAACGGAATAAGTGATGCACTTGCGATTCCAGACACTCAAGTTCGAATCTTCGGTAAACCAGAAACCAAAGTGGGCCGCAGAATGGCTGTCGCGCTAAGTGCAGCTAACCATGTTGAAACGGCTCGCCTCCAAGCAAAAAAAGCAGCGCAAGCCCTATCCATTCAATATGGCCAGGATTAAATCGCTTTAATAAAAACATGGACTATCCAGGAGGATAGTCCTATTTGATTGATCATCATAAGATGCAATGCCCTAGTGCTTTCTACTAAAATAGGAAGAAAGGGTGATAGACGATAGGGAAATGAGTTGAGAATATGTAAGGAATCATATAAAATGAAGTCAATGCAGAGAAAAAATTGGATATTTTTCATGATTGTGGTACATGTTTTCGATCACTGATTAGTTTGTTCGTTCCTCTGAAATTATTGGGGTGAATACGATATGAGAAATTACGTAAGCAACATTTTCAATGAGCCCAGGAGACTCATCGCATCGATCATAACCGTTCTCCTAGCATGTGGGCTATTATTACTTCTTGTAATGTATGATTTGAATTCTGAATTGAGCGGATTCGTAGCGACCGGAGGGACCTACCTTCAGAAGAAAATTTGGATTCTAGAATCTCTTATTCTTTTTACTCTCGTGTGCATGATCATATTTCTTTTTGTCTTGTCTTACCTTCTCTCTCATCGCTCGAAACAACCTATCCATCAATCCGTACCTAAGATCATTCAGCACAAGGAAACTTCAATCCATCAGGTAGCAACGACAATATCGCTCATTCTTGAAGAACAAAAAAGGATCGAAGAGGAACTGCGCAGCAAAGAAGAATGGTTAAGAACCACACTAAACAGCATGCCTCATGCCGTTCTGACAACAGACGGCACTGGCCGGGTCACTTACATGAACCCAATGGCAGAAGACATGACAGGGTGGAGAAAGGATGAAGCAGAAGGGAAGCCCGTAACAGAGGTTTATCTGATACGCCCTGAAGAGAGTAACGTAGAATTGATTAATCCTTTGCAACTAGCTAAAGAGAAAGCAAAAGAAAAAATCCGTCAATATATATTGCAGTCCAAGCTTGGCAGGGAATTGTGGATCCTCTGCAGCATCGCCCCATTAAGAAGTGGACGTGGGGAGAGCCTTGGGGTTGTTATTGCTTTCCAGGATCATACCGATCAGAAACAAAATGAAAAACAAATGAGTTACGAAGCAAACTTTGATGAACTCACCGGTTTACCTAACCGAAGACACCTTCAGAAGAAATTCCAAGGATTGATTTCTGCTAATTTATACAATAATAGGAATATCGCCATTATGTTTCTTGATTTAGATCGCTTTAAGTCCGTTAACGATAGCTTCGGACACGAAATGGGGGACTCGCTACTAAAGTCTGTTGCCATACGACTACAGAACATCATTAGCAAGGAAGACTTCATTTCTCGACTAGCAGGGGATGAATTTGTCATTATCCTACATGATATCACCAAACCACAGGCAGTCGGTGTCGCCCAACGTATACTAGATACGATGAAAGAACCATTCAGCTTAAGAGGAAAGAATCTGATGATTACACCTAGTATAGGCATAAGCCTATATCCAGAGCACGGTACACAGTTAGATGAATTACTGGACCGTGCAGATCATGCGATGTACATAGCTAAAAGAAACGGAAAGAACAATTATCACGTCTATGAGAACCCGGAGAAAATAAGTTCCTAATAAAGAACCTATATTCAGTACAAAACGTGGGGGATGATCCATGCCTATTCCAAAAGATTATCTAGCACCTCATCGTGTTTCCGCAAAAGAACGTGCCTTATCCGAGTTACAACGGTGGATCATTGATGGGACGTTACAGCCAGGGGAAAAATTAAATGATATGGAATTAGCGGAAGCCTTAGGCCTTAGCCGCACACCGGTCCGAGAAGCTTTGCAGTTATTAGAAGTACAGGGATTCATTGCGATGCAGCCAGGAAAGGTAACCCGAGTAACAACCATCGAAAAAGGGGATATTCTTAAGATTTATCCACCATTAGCTGCCTTACACGCTCTTGCAGCTGAGCTGGCTGGACCGCTTATGGAACCAGAGCAAATTCAACTTCTACGTAAATTAAACAATGAATTCGGTGAAATGATTAAACAGCAGCAGTTATTTAAGGCTATGGAAATCGATGAACAATTTCATGATGTAATCATAGAAATGGCAAATAACCCTTATATCGCTTCATTCTCCGCTACATTACAGATGCATATTAGAAGATTTAAGTATGTATTATTACAGCAACCTGTATCGTCAACGATCACTTCGCTAGATGAGCATGAAGCTATTATTAAGGCTTTCGAAAATCGCTGGATTGACAAGGCATCAGACGCCATGCGTATGAATTGGCTGCGTCCGATGAAGGAATTAAGTAACCTTATCTAAGCCAATCAACCGATAAAACTCCTTTAACCCTTTTTGAGGTCTAAAGGAGTTTTATTCTTTAGGCATTAGCAGTCATCGGCTGATCTGTCACATTAGCATCCAGTGTATTCGTTGCGTTTGCTCCATTATTCGTAACTACAAAATTCCCTGTATTTCCTCCTCCAGAACCAGAGAAGGCCTTAGCTGTACTCTTAGGAGAAACATTCAAGGTATCTCCGAAGTTAACTGCTCCTGAATTACTGTTGATGTTCACAGGACCAAGTATAAGAGAAGGCAAGATATTTCCTCCTATCGCAATAAATGTCGAATATGCTTCACATGGGTCTCACCGCGTATTCTCTCCGTTGATCCAATGTGTAATACCCCTGAAGTTGATACGCTGATAACCTCAAGATGATCAACAGAAATTATCGGTTCCTGATTTATAGAGTCGAGCTCTAATGTCTCGTGCACAATCGGCTGAGGCACGGGGCGAGAGAAAACATCATAATCAATAAAGTCATGTTCTTCCCCAATAAAAAAGGATCTTTCACGCTGTAGTGCAAGGACTCTGCTATACGCATCGATATTAACTGAATCCCCAATCTCAAACACAGATGTATTAGAAACATTCAGTACATTTACACTTCGCACAGAGGAGATCCTAGTCACGTGCAGCAATCGCTCCTGTTACTATGGGAGTTACTAACGGAACCGTTACACCGACGATTAAATTCTCTGCCGGAGTTTCAAACGTACTCGCCAAGCTAACCGTTCTTACATCACCTATAATAAGAATGGAAGAAGCCGCTACGTCAGTAACAGCAACCCCACCCACAGAAGTCCTTCCATTTACTACAGAAAATCGCATGTTACTTTTCCTCCTTTTTTGGTAAATGATTTAAGAAAGCCGCAAAAGTTTGATTAATATCCTGAATCACTTTTTGCGTCGTAATCTGTTCCATATTCTCCATGCTCTCAGGGTTCAACCGATCCGATGGAATCTGATGCAAGTAATACAATATTCTTTGATCAACTTGTTTCTTTACGTCATTAATAATAAATTCTCGATATTGGTCGTCTAAGGGATAACCATATTGCTTCTCCAAACTTTTAAGCGACTGGGCAGCATCTGTGTTTAAATAATGCTTAATCTTCCCCTGTACACCTTGGAATAACTCTGGATGCTTCTGTTCTGTAGAAGCAACATCCATCGACTGATTGACAGCCAACTCACCAAGTGAATTTTCGTTGCCGTTTGGTGTTAATCCAATATTTAAAGTTCCTTGTAGGCTTTCGACCTTCAGCAAGTCAAATCGATACTCATTTTTTACGTTTTGAGGTTTTGATTTTAGATCATTTATATCTTGTTGGAGTTTTAATACAACTTGATGCATCTCTTCCAATTTCTTTTGCTGATATTGCAAGTAATGAGTCATTTGATAAATATAATTAATGTAATGATTCACGATCATCACTTCCTTCCTTTAGCATAGAAATGCTAGGGCGTAGCCAAAGGAGCAAAGGGAGTAGCAGGAATAAGGGTCGGTGGGGTGAAAACTTGGGGCGGGGTATCAAGTGGGGCGGCTTCCGGAGCGGCCTCTGTATACCCCCCTGTGTTATAGAGATTAGATAAAGGTTTAATAATGCCGGCACTCCCAATCTGAAACACAGAAGAATTCGTTACACCTCCGACCTCTAGCCGATGAATGACAATGTTTTGACTGACAAACAAATTCATAGATAACTCTCCTCAAGTAATATTCAACTATATATTGGCCGTAACATTTTGGTCTAGGACGTCATTATCGTTCGTATTCGTTACACTGTGATAATTATTAATCTTCAAGTTATTCCCCGTCACAAATGATCCAGCACCAGCATATGTTTTAACGGCGCTCTTCGGGGAGATGTTATAGACATCGCCAATATTAAAAACCCCGCTTGCTCCAATCGCGTTAACATTAACGGTTCCAACAATAGCTGGCATAAGAAAACACCCTCTATCCTTCATCCTTACTGCATTGTATGTCAGTTTTTTCTAGGTGTTCATCCCTAATGATGTACCTTTTACTTATATCACTCATAATCTAGAGAATAGGACTTTTAATTAAACCTGGAGGATACGAGTATGATTATGAGGGTTAATAACATCAATCTTGACGTCAAACATATAAAATGTGGAGGAATAGGAAGTTCCTCTGTCTTTATTATTGGAGATGCGGAAGTCATTACATCTTCATCCATCTGGGACACACCAGCAGACTCTCTGATTCAAGATCCCCAAATACCGATAGTCACTGGATCAACTCGACTCGATTCGGAGAATTAAGCATCGCAGATGAAACGCGATGCTTTTTTATGTGGCTAAGAGCCCTATTTCTTTTTCTCTTAGATCAAGTGGGCAAAGGTACATACAAGCGGACTCTGGTGAACGTATAGTAAATCAGAATAGGTAAAAGGCGTAGCTTTTACACATTGAGAAGCTGCAGGAGGTGATAATATGACAGGCAAAAGAAAACACAGGGGTAGATCTACTCTAAGTGCTAAGAGATTAGAACGTGTTGAATCCTCCCTAAAAGGTATGGAAGAACTCCTCCTCGACACACGTAAAAAAATCAAGAGATTGAATAAAACCTGTAATCGATCACGTACGAAACCCAGAACATCCGCAAAAAAAGGCACCCTCTATACTCATTATCAGCCGGCGGAACCCTTACAAACACAAAGCCTGCCAAGAAACAATCCTTGGTTTCCTGGGCAAGAAGATATTAATGAACTTATGAAGGATTCAACAATAAGCTCATTATTAAACCAAGCGAAGAAGAAGAATGATACACCTGCTCCAACCCCCACTCAACCGAACCTCCTAGGAGATCTAAATCAAATGTTGAACCTCCTTCAACACCCTACAATTAAATCTCTTTTCCCTCGGGATCAAGTAGCGAAGCCACCCCCAGCCGCAAATACAGCATCGAATCAAACTCCGGGTCCAAACTTTAACCAGATGCTTAAGCTCTTAGAAAACCCTGCGATCCAATCACTTTTAAAAAATGTACTTTAAAAATATGCTCTTTTCTTATTTCCCAATTTGATGTTCTAGACATAGGATATATAGTCAGCAATGAATTTGGAGAAAGGAGAGATCGGAATGGACATTAACACGATCATAAAACTAGTGCAAAGTGTGCCCCCAGACAAATTAACGGATGAGAAAACACTGAAAAAAGTACTCAAAGCTGCTTCCAAAGAAGCTGGAAAGAATTTTTCTGATGATGAAATCGACCGTTTTGTTAAAGATTTTAAAAATATAGCCAAAGGTGGATCCCCTCTAGGTTTGGTATCAGCCTTACTCAAAACTGGTGTGTCCAAAAACCAACTAACCGACATTGCAAAAAAATTGGATAAAAAATAAAGGGATGAAACCCACCCACTGGATAGAGAAAAGGAACTGTAACGTGTTGTTACGGTTCCTTTTTTCTGCTATTCGGGGCAGACGATTTATATTTGTTTTTTCCTTCTTTTTGCACGACCTTTTTTCCTAGAGTTCGTCGTCCTCTTTTTTCTTCTGCGTTTCTTAACAGGGACTTCACTAACACCTGAGTCAGTATCACTCTTCGGTTTAGCTAAAAGACCTGCCATCAGATTAATAATTGGCTGAGCTGTTTGATAGAGCTTTTGAATCTCTCCTGCCATTTTGACTAAGCCGTCAACACCGCCCATCCGATCAATGATGGCTTGAATATTCTTCATGTTTAAGTTAGGTAATCCACCTGAACTTTGTCCGGGTAATTGTGGGGAAGGGAGAGGAGGCCTAGGAGCCATGTACGGATTCTGAAAATTCATAGGGTATTGTTGGGGCGCTTGGGGTTGATTTTTGTCCCAAATCAAATCACTCACTCCTTTTTTTCCTTTACTCCTAATTAGGTTATGTCAACGGCCCAAAGAAGGTACGGATCAATTAAGAAATGACCAAGCTACCAGGATTCGTCTACTTAATTCATGAAGAAACCCCATCTAAATAACCAACTAGTAGTTAATAGATGAGGGGAATTATTCAAACGAACCTCTATTTATATCCGATACCTGGACGTAAAATGATGACTAACAAAATATAGAGCACAAGGACGTAGCCTATTCCTGCACCGTACCCTGCTAGACCATATCCTGCACCATAGCCTCCTTTAAAACCATATCCTGGATACACGCCAAAACCTCCAACTCCGGACCCATACCCCAAGCCAGGGTAGCCGTAACCGAATCCATATCCCGGAAAACCCATAGTTTAACCTCCCTTCCCAAAGATCTTACTAATGTATTCTAGCTTAGAAGAGAATGCATAGATGAATGAAGGGATGAAAAGGCGGAATTTCTATTACGGCCGTTATTTTGATGCAAATCTGAACTTTGAGATTGCTTTTTTAATCCCATCGATTCCCATAGCGAATCCAATTCGTTGATAGTCTCTAGCAATAAATGAATTGATGGCAATAACTTCACCATTAAGATTAATCAGAGGCCCTCCGCTGTTGCCAGGGTTAATCGCACAATCCGTTTGAATTAGATCACGATAGATATGTTCACCGTCTTCTATAGTCCGTTTTTTTCCACTAATAATCCCAGTTGTAATCGCATGACCTAAGCCCAATGGATTGCCTATTGAGATGACAATTTCTCCAAGCTTCGTTCGCTGTGAAGAACCTAATGGGAGAGGTTTGGCCGTACATATTCCAGCCACTTTAAGCAAACATAGATCTCTTTCTTTATCCATCCACACAGGAGATGCAGAAACCTCCTTACCGTTAATAAAATTCACTTTGATTGTAGGAGTATCATGAATAACATGTTGATTCGTCAGGATATACCCCTGAGAACGAATGACAAAACCTGCCCCAATATGCTCTGGGTTGCCGATACGCTGCTCCGATGTTCGATAACTACGGATTGAAACAACACTATGTTTAACTCTATCAATCACCCTTACTAGATCGTTTGCGGGGTGAGAAAGAGCGTAAGTTTTCTGTGCAGTCCTTCGCACGTTCAAATCCTTCCCCCCTAGTATTGAACTTGTATTTATACCATATTCACTTCCCAAATTAGCTGAACCCTCTATAGACACTTCTTTCTAAAAATCCGCAAATGCATACTAGTAGGCTGACACATAATTTTCAAAGATTGGGTCATTGAATCTAAACATTCGTGGAGTCAATCGCTTCTAATAATTAATAGATATAAAGTATGGCGAACAGAGAGGAGGAGAGTGTTATGCCTATATCGTATTCTCATGCAAGGGGTTTTATCGGAAAACAAGTCATAGCTCAATGTATTGGTGGAAAGCAATACTATGGAATGGTTCGTGAAGTGACACGTGAAACGGTTATTCTAGATCTCGTTGGACCTGGTGCAGGATATGTTTCGGCTAACGGAAAGAAGTTGAATATATCAAAGGCTGATAAGCCTAGTAAAACGAATCGTCAACAGGTTCGATGGGGATATCCAGGGTATGGTTATGGTTACGGTGGACTAGGATACGGCGGATATGCCGGTTACGCTAGCCTTGCCCTACCTTTATATGTGATACTCGCTCTGTCGCTTCCGTTCGTTTGGTAACATTAAAGGCCTGACATATAGCTGTCAGGCCTTTGTATTTATACGAAATATAAGTAGAGGCTTAATGCGTCTCAGCAAAAATCAATTGACCATACTTCCATCTATCCTTCAGATAGGTGCGGTCGGTACCAAAACCCATAATATCAAAATCGAAGCGTCGCTCAATGAGAGTGAAGCCGCACTTGGACCAAAAATAACAGCTATCCCCGCAACTATCCAAAAATAGCGTATAGCCATTTTGCTCAGCCCAACAAGCAATATGTTTCACGATTTCGCGCCCGATATTCTTACGGCGATTCTCTCGGGGTATTCTTAATAAACCAATAAATAAAATCTTATTATCTTCATCGATAAAAAGATCCAGAACTTTGTTATCTAAAGAAAATCCAGGGTCACTCATTAGCTGATCGGTTAGGATCGTAACGTGATCGGCTTCAAGTTGTTCAGAATAATGGATGTGATGTTGTTCAAGAACATCTTCGACTTGTGATATAAAGGAGTACATTATCATCACCAATTGTTGTTTATTTATATGTCTGGGCTTCGTAAGAGCCTTCCCTATAATGCCTCAAATAACTAATGAAAGCAAGTATTGTAAGCGATTTAGAATATGACAGTTTTGTAAGCGTAGTCTGTCATAATTTAACTATCACCCCATAAATATGTACAAGCACCAGTAAATCCAAAACATGCAACCGTGAGGGAAAAATAAGATGAGCAATCTACAAATTTTTATCACCAGAGCCGTTCTAACTTTGGGTCTGCTTTATTTTTCAATATTGAACTTTTTAGAAGAGAGGGGGACTTGGTTTGTTCCATTACTAGCTATTAGCTACTTCGTGTGGATGTTCTGGGATTTTTATAAGAAAAGCTTCCGTTGAAGCCCTTTCTGATTCCACCGCTTACCAATCTTTGCTTGTAGACGATTGATATACAATGATATATACTTTCAGTATATGAACCATAACTTATCTCCTCAAGTTGATACTAAGTCGTGTTTATGGTTCCTAACCTTTGTTTCAAATCCTCGAGAGTTTATTGGGCTCGTTAGCCAGTTGTTAATATCTGCTAGGAAGTGTTAACGAGCCATTTTTTATATAAGGTTTACATATAAGAAGGACTTGCTCACATAGCAAGTCCTTCTTGCTATTTAGAAATATTTCCAATCACCAAAAATACCTTGTAGAAAATTGATATATACTCATGTAAAGTGGAAGAGTGTAGTCTTTTGTCGAGGTGATCACTTGAATAAATATCAATCCAAATTCATTGCTAATAAAATAGAAGACATAAATCAAATACTTAATAATGATGCTGTTGAAGAAACAGAACTATACCGTTTCCTGCATACCGTAAAGGGAACTGCAGGTACTATCGGTTTATCTGAGTGGTCAGAAGTAGCTGAAAAATTGGAGAGCAAAGTCAATAAAGATTCAACAGAAACTTGGGACAAATCCAAGACTAAGAATCTTCTGCTTCCCTTTATCATCCTTAGCACAACTTATGATTCTTTTAAGAAAGAAGATTTTTTAGATGATAGCCACCAGCTTGCAAGAAATCAAGAAGGATTGGTCTTAATTATAGATGATGATACCACTCTCTTAACCTACTTAAAGGATACCCTTGAAAGAGAAAATATCATGACGGTCATTGCAACAGATCTCGGAGTAAATATCATAGAAAATTTTTACAATTGGCTCCCGGAATGTGTCATTCTTGATATTAATATGCCAGTTCAAGACGGCTTTGATATCCTATCTAAGATCCAAGAGCCTTGTTCCATACATCATATCCCAATCATCATGATGAGTTCCTTTACCGATCGAGAAACTCGCTTAAAAAGCTACACCTTAGCTGATGATTTTATCCAAAAGCCTATCACAGATCAGGAAGAGTTCATTATACGGGTAAAGAAGCACATTCAGCGGAGAAGAAATTTATTAGATATGACGTTAATCGACCAATTAACAGGTGTGTTTAATCTTAGATACCTTCACAATGAATTGGCAAGGCAACTCCATGAGCTTAGAAGGTCGAATGAACCTTTTACGTTAGCTCTAATCAACCTGGATCAATTTAGAAACTTTAATCAGCAGCGTGGATATCACATAGGAGATGAGTTATTAAAGGCGTTTAGCACCTACTTAAAAAACAGTATAAGGCCAACCGATCACTTATCTCGATCGCATTCCGATGAGTTCATCCTCCTTCTTTCGAAAACCAAAAAAGCAGAGGGAAAAACGTTACTCGAAAGACTACTAAGTCGCTTCCGAGACACTTCACGTGAGACGTGGGGAACCGAAATTACCTTTTCTGCAAAAATCGCTCAAGTTGATGATTCCCTTCTTTCCATAGAGCACTGTCTGTCTTCCCTGGCATTTAACGATGTGGAGAAGAAAGGGAATACAGGACAAATCTATGAAGCACGGTTTGGTGATTCCAATATGAGGAAGCTTCACATCGGAATCATTGACGACGATAGCTTGGTCCGAGAACTACTTACGGAGCAACTCAGCGACATTGGTGGGGAGGAGATGCCGGTAGAGATACGCAGCTATGAAAATGGGCAACAGTTCTTTAACGATCCATGGCACAATCAACAGCCCTTTTACTTTCTCATTGTCGATCGCGTGATGCCAAAAATGGACGGATTGGCTGTACTCCATCATATTAGACAAAATTACGACAGAAGAAAATATAGAGTCATGATGCTCACGAGTCGTGGGGCAGAGGGGGATATAGCTTTAGCTCTTCAAAAAGGTGCCGATGATTATATGACGAAGCCATTCAGTATGAAAGAGCTCCACGCCCGAGTACGGCGACTTATTCGAGGATTAGTATGAGTAGTATAGGACTAAGCATCGCCATTCTTTCTACTAGTTTATTCTTTATCCTACTTCTTTTACTATATTTTTATTTACTATTCCGAAAGCTCCACAGACAAAAGAGAATAGATAAAAAGCAATACTGGATCGACTCCAACAAACCACATCTTCAAAATTATTTAGAATCTGGAAAGATGAGTGATGGGATCATCCCAAAGAATTCTCTCGAAGTTGAAGCCCTGGAGGAATATCTAAGTCAGGTATTGAAAGACATCAAATTAGAAGTTGGGCCACTAGGTCATTTATATCATTTTGTAGACAAACACTTTTATAATATCTACCTAAAACGTCTACAGAATAGACGCTGGTCTGTTCGCATGAATACCCTCTACTTTATTAAAATCTTTAAAATGCACAGTCTAAAAGGAGAAATTACACGGCTATTAGAGCGGAGAAATTGCACGCAAGAGGAAAAGCAGCAGATCTATCTCATCTTTGCTGCATTAAAGGATCCGTACATTGATCTAATCCTACTAAATGAGTCGAATCTTCCCCGGTTTCTTTGTTACGAGATGATGAGTGAGATGATGGATACGGATCATTATGAGGATTACGTGAAACGTTTTTTCACTTTACCTTCTAATCAACAAGAATGTGTTCTTGAAGTCTTACGAGAAAAAAATTACCGATCATGGGACCTCTTGGACTTGCTTGAAAGACTATTGAGCTCACCCGACACTTCGAGGGAAATACGTATTAAAGTCCTAAAATCCATCTCTGATTTTGGCTATCTTAAATCACCAAACCTACTTCTGCCTCTGCTAAACAGCGTAAATGAGCGTATCTGGGTGGAAAAAGTCATGTTAGCCAGGGTAATGGGATCTATAAGAAAAGACACGTTCGTCCCATACCTAGAAATACTTCTTGCCGACGAGCATTACCAAGTCAGGTATGAAGCGGGTAAGTCTCTACGAAAACATCGTAAAATTGGAGAAGAACGTTTAAGATGGATTGGCGAGAACCACTCGGACGCTTTCGCAAGAGATATGGCGGAGGAGTGGCTGGAAAGGAGCCCAGAGGATGAATAAACTCTTGGAGTACGGCCTTTATCTATTTAACTGGGTGAATACTTTTGTCATATTCTATATTTGTTTTGTTTGCCTGTTTTACCTCGTATTGTTCCTGATCTCGACCGGGAAGTTAAAAAGAGAAGAAGGCCTGCATAAGGTAGAGGCTTTCACCCAGATTCACGGGTCTGATTTCGCTCCTCCCATCTCCATTCTCGTTCCCGCCTATAATGAAGAGGTAGGTATCGTGGGAAGTGTAAAATCTCTTATGACCCATCAACAATACCCAAACTACGAAATTATTGTCATCAACGATGGTTCCAAAGATTCCACGGTAGAAAAGATGATTCATGAATTTAACATGATAGAAATTAAGAAAAAAGTAATTCGGAGACGAAATCAAATCCAAACCCAACCTATCCAAGGTATCTATAAATCCCAAGTGTACTCAAACCTCCTGCTTATTGATAAATTGAACGGCGGTAAATCTGACGCACTCAATGCGGGTATCAATCTGTCAAAGTATCCCTACTTCGTTTCTTTAGATGGCGATACCGTGTTGGAAAAGGATGCCTTTCTAAAAGTCATGAAACCGATTATTGAGGATAAAGACCACGAAATTATTGCTGCAGGGGGCAGTGTCGCCATTGCCAATGGTTGTAAGATTAAAGGCGGAGAGTTAGAAAAGATGGAACTCTCCCGCAAACCCCTGGTTGTAATGCAAGTGATCGAATATCTAAGAGCTTTCTTAATGGGGAGAATTGGTTTAAGCCAGGGAAATCTCCTCTTGATTGTCTCTGGGGCCTTTGGTGTCTTCAGGACAGACCGTGTGGTGGAAGCAGGTGGATACAAGGTTGGAACCGTTGGAGAGGACATGGAGTTAGTCGTTCGATTACATCGCTTAATTAAAGAGAAGAAGTGGAACGCTCGTATTTTTTATGTGCCTGATCCCGTCTGTTACACAGAAGCCCCTGAAGACCTTACGATATTAAAACGACAGAGAACTCGCTGGCACCGTGGTCTATTTGAAAGTCTTTGGAACCATCGAACGATGATTCTTAATCCACGATACGGCGGAATAGGAATGATTGCCATGCCTTACTTTTTGTTTGTTGAACTCCTCGGACCAGCGATTGAATTAATTGGATATTTATTTATTGTCTTAGGATTTTCATTAGGTAAGATATATTGGCAGTCTGCTTGTATTCTTTTTCTCCTAATGTTTGCCTATGGTTCATTTTTATCCATGGGTGCCGTTCTCTTAGAGGAATGGAGCCTCCGTAGATATAATAAGCCATTAGAATTAACCCGACTCTTCTTCTATGCTTTAGCTGAATCGTTTTGGTATCGGCCTCTTATGACAATCTGGCGTTTTCAAGGCTTAGTGGAGGCCATTAGGGGGAAAAAGCACAGTTGGGGAGAAATGACAAGAAAAGGCGTATCAGAGGAGTGAACAAACATGCCAAGAATTCTACTAGCAGAAGATGAAGAGGTACTACGTATGTTAATCGTTGACTCGTTGGAGGAAGAAGGTCACGAAATACGAGAGACCTCGAACGGATTAGAAGCCTATGAACGATTGTTAGCGGAAGACTTCGACTTAATTATAGTAGATTATATGATGCCAAAGATGACAGGCATTGAGCTTATTAAATTAGTAAGACAGCACCCAGAGAAAGGGAGCATTCCCATACTTATGCTTACTGCCAAGGCTCAACAGCGAGATCAAGAGGAGGCCATAGCGGCCGGAGCCAACTACTTCCTTGCAAAGCCATTTAGTCCGATGCACCTGCTACAGTTAACGGAGGATATTCTGAATGCATAGCTATTTTAATAAGAGCATCAACCGAAGATTCCTCTTCATCATGATGATCGTTTTTACTCTTGCTTTCATTGGGATTATGACCATCTTCTCAATTGAAGCCTCCATTAAAGAGAGCTATAAGGTAGAGCGCGACGAATTGATTAAAAAGCAAAATGTGGTAAAAGAGCTTGAACATCATTATACCCAAATGATTCTTCGGGAAAGAGGGTTCTTAGCCTTCCAATCTCAAAGAGAACTACAGGCTTCTTATTTAGAAGGGCATAAACTTACAGAAACCTTATCTCGCTTTCAACAGTTTCCTTTAAATGAAGAAGAAAAACAGATCAGCAGAGACTTAAGCCTCTTTACGGACAAATTTATTCATCAGTTGTTACCTCGATTCGAAGGACTAATTGAAAAGAATGATTATTACGCTATCCGTGAGATATCGCAAAGTGGGACGACAGATACAATTAACAGCTTCTTAGAATATATGGAACATTCATCAAGTAATTATAATCAAGCCTTACAAGATCATTATGATCACTTTCTTAAGGAAACACAGAGACTGAATTATTTGCTGTTGGCTTATGTTATTTTCTTACTAGCGATTATTCAAGTTGCCATCAGAAGAATTACAAAGGACATCGGTAGACCTATTCAAGAACTCTCTCTTACATCGGAACAGCTGGCTGCGGGAAATATAGGTGTCTATAACACGCCTTATAAGAACCAACTCGCCAATCGTGAGGATGAATTAGGTGTCCTGACTCGCTCATTTGAAAATATGGTATTAAGTCTTCAATCCAAGGAAGAAGAGCTCTATGCCCACAATGAGGAACTATTGGCACAACAAGATGAGCTTACCGATCAACGAAACAAGCTCGAGCGCTCCTTAGCTGAACAAGAATTAGTAGAAGCCAAGCTCATCCAGTCCCTTGATGAAGTGGAAAAAAACCGAACGGTTCTGATGAACCTTAACCGTTTAAATCATGACCTGTCCATAAGCCTAGACAGGAGCGTACTCCTCGACAGTGTGCTTGCGCATACCTTGAAAATATACTCGATGGATAAGGCCATGATTGTGCTTCTTAATGATCGGAATGAATATTCCTCCATTGGGATCTCTAAGCATCAAGCGGAAAAGTTCAAGCAATGCATACAAGATAGCCTAGTCATTCGTTTGGAGGAGACGAAGGAGCCTTTCCTATCCGAGCGAACTGCCGAACCTTATGAACAGGGATACCATGAAAACCCAATTCGAGTCTTTGATTTGTACCTACCCGTCTACTCGTCTACCGAAGAGTTAATCGCTGTGTTTATCTCATCAAGGCTAGGCAGTCCTTTTCATGTGGAGGAAATCAATGAATTAACTGGTGTTATGAATCGCGTTTCTCTCTCCCTCGAGAAGATAAGCCTGTATGAAGAAACGGAAAGTAATAGACAAGTGAACCAAGACATTATCGATCATGTGAATGAAGGGATACAGCTCGTTGATTTAGAAGGGCAGTTACTCCAAACCAACCGAACGCTTTGTCACATGCTAGGTTGGGAGGATAACTTTGATGCGGGACTGTCGATTTATTCTCAATGGAGCCGTTCTTTAGAGGAACTCTCTGACATGGATCAAGGACTCACTCAATACCTCCATGAAGCTGTATTTGGACGCTCGAGTTCATCTTCTTATCAATACAATATCACCCATCCTCGTTTGCGAGTGATAAAGGTCTATGCCCAAGCCATCTACCGCAACCAGCATAAAATAGGAACCTTGCTTGTTCATCGAGACATTACAGCAGAGTATGAGATCGATCAAATGAAATCTGATTTAGTAAGTACCGTAAGTCATGAATTAAGAACTCCACTTACAAACGTATTAGGTTTTGCTGAACTCATGATTACGCGGGAACTTAAACCGGATCGCCAAAGAAAGTACCTTGAAACGATATACAAAGAAGCATCGAGGCTAACAAGTTTAATTAATGATTTCTTGGACCTTCAGCGAATGGAGTCAGGTAAACAATCGTACCAAAAAGTAAAGTTTGAATTGGTGGCTTTAGTGAAGGAAGTGATGGATTCATTTAAATATACGACCACTAAGCATCAGATTACGGTGAATCATCCAGTCGTCAATACTACCATTTATGCTGACAAAGAAAAAATGGTACAAGTCTTTACAAATTTGATTAGTAACGCTGTTAAATTCTCGCCTCATGGGGGAGACATCATTGTCAATTTTGAAGAGAACAATGAACAACTACTTATTCACGTGTCAGACCAAGGATTAGGCATTCCACCAGAAGAGCAATCAAAACTATTTCAGAAATTCCACCGGATTAAACACGATGACCGCCATCAAATTGGTGGAACAGGACTCGGCTTAGCCATCTGCAAAGAAATTATTGCTGAACATGGGGGGAATATCGAGGTGAAATCGGAGCTTGGCAGTGGATCTATTTTCACGGTAATCCTCCCATTGCCTCGCAACCAGGAGTTGGACTCCTCACCAACGAAGCCTTCTTTAAACAAGGAATTCGGTACCGTCATTGTTATCGAAGATGATTTAAGCTTAGCTATGCTGCTAACAGATGAGCTAACTGAATCGGGCTTCTACGTCAAACATTATACCGACGGGATCTTGGCGTTGTCCGAAATAAAGCAACACACTCCTGCGGCCATTGTCATCGATCTGATGTTGGGAGACAGTCCAGATGGATGGAAAGTGATTGAAGAGTTGAAGAAATCTCCTGAAACACAAGCCATTCCCATCTTTATTTCATCTGCCCTAGATGAAAAAGAAAAAGGGAGAACCTTCGGGGCAAAGGATTATCTAATCAAACCTTATCCACCTAGTAAGCTTTCTTCTATTTTGCTGCAAACGCTGCTTCTCGGAACTCAGAATGGAGAAATACACATTCCGCACGTCAAGGAGAAGGAAGTATAGTAAAAGGGCGTATTACCTATCATCTCTCTGTCCAAAATGAGAATGAAACTGTGGTAAAATAGGGAAGTAGGACACCAATTGATGAAGAAGGTGAAAAGAATGAAGGAGTCAATGGCACAGGAACTTGCTACCTTTGCCGGAGGATGTTTCTGGTGTATGGTATCTCCGTTCGAGGAGCAACCGGGGATTATAGAAGTGGTATCAGGATATACGGGGGGATCTAAAGAAAATCCTACGTACAAAGAAGTCTGTTCGGAGACAACCGGTCATTATGAGGCGGTACAAATTACGTTTAATCCAGGCGTATTCCCTTATAAGCAATTATTAGATGTATTTTGGAGACAGATCGACCCGACGGATGAAGGAGGGCAATTCCACGATCGCGGCGGGTCCTATCGCACGGCTATTTTTTATCACAATGAGGAGCAAAGACAACTAGCTGAACAATCCAAACAAGAGCTTCAGGAAAGTGGTCGCTTCTCCAAGCCAATTGCAACCGCCATATTACCTGCTGCACCGTTCTATCCAGCTGAAGAATACCATCAAGATTACCATAAGAAAAATCCTTTCCGATACAAGCTCTATCGTCAAGGATCTGGACGGGACAACTTCATAAAGGAACATTGGAAGAACCATCAACGAGATGAAGAGTTAAAAAAGAAATTGTCTCCCATGCAGTATCAAGTCACTCAAAACAATGGGACGGAGCCTCCTTTTCAAAACGAGTATTGGAATCACAAAGAAGAGGGACTCTATGTCGATATCATTTCTGGTAAACCTTTATTTAGCTCTCTTGATAAATTTGATTCCGGTTGTGGCTGGCCAAGCTTTACCCAACCTATTGATGCTCAAGAGATTCAGGAAGAAATCGACGTGAGTCACAATATGGTCCGTACGGAGGTCAGAAGCAAAGAGGCAGATTCTCACCTTGGACATGTATTCGAAGATGGACCTGAACCAACAGGGTTACGCTACTGTATTAATTCTGCTGCTTTACGTTTTATCCCAAGGGAGAGAATGGAAGAAGAGGGGTACGGTGAATACTTAGATCTGTTCGACAGGAAATAAACGAAATAAGCAAAACCTCACTCCCTGGATGGAAGAGTGAGGTTCTACATTTCTTTCCTTATCGATTACTCAATTGTCGAATTCGATCGTTGATGTCATTGATTTTCTGATAAAGGACCATGCGTTCATCCCACTTCAGAGCAGGATCAAGAATGCTGTCCTTTAACTGTTCCTTTGCCTTAATTAAGGCATAGACGTCTCTCATCGAAAACAAATCATCTGAGATGTTATGCATTATTCATCCTCCTTTCGGTAACCCGGCTGCCGTAGTCTATTCCTACCTTAGGCCCGTGGCTTTGCGTCTTCATCTTTCGAATGAATTTGCCATTTCGCTGGATGAGGAAATTATATAGTGGTTCGATATCAACTTGTAAGGGAAAATAGTCACAATAAAAATTAGTCACGAAAAGTTCACAATCTATTTGTTTATTAGGCTAGCTATTTATTATAATTAGTAGTGTAATTACTATGAAGACAGTGAAAAGATAACAATTAAGGAGGTTTACCAAGTGTCACCAGTAGCTATGACAGCCATGTACCATTCTCATGCTAGTTCTTGGGCGCTCACTATTTTGTTCTTTGCAATTAGCTACATCATGCTGAGACAAGATAAAACAAAGATCCAAAAAGTAACACATATGATTCTAAGATTATTCTCTTTGATTATGCTTGTAACAGGTGTAGGCCTGTTAATTGGTTATAGTTTTGCCTTAACCTTTGTCATTAAGGGAATACTTGCATTCGTTCTCATCTCCCTTATGGAGATGATCCTCGTAAGAGGGAAGAAGGGGAAAGAAACCAAACCACTCTGGATGCCGTTTGCTGTCGTTCTACCTCTTGTAGTGCTGTTAGGATTTAACGTTATTTCTCTGTAAATTGAAGAAACATGGAAGGGTGTCTATATGGCACCCTTTTTCTTTACCGTGTGGAAAATTAAATTAAACGTTTGAATATAGACATTCACCCCATGACGGAGTAATATGATCGAATAAACTCACTCAAAATAAAATCTATACTATCGAGGCGATTCTCCATGCATATGATGTTTTTCGGTTTATTACTCATTACGAGCATGCTTTGGGCTGGTAATTTCGTTGCAGGAAAGTACTTGGTAGATCATGCTTCATCTCTTACCTTAACTGATCTGAGATGGATGATTGCCATTGTTTTTTTACTTCCGATTGTATGGTTTAAGGAGAAGAAGCTTCTGCCACCTAAGTCTGCCCTCATCTACCTGTTTATTATGGGCTTAACAGGTGTTGTGTTATTTAATATTTTCATGTTCCTTGCCTTAGAACGAACTTCTTCTAATAATGCCGGATTACTCTCCGCGTTAAATCCGGTTGCCATTGCGATTGCATCTTTCCTTATTATAGGAGAGAGAATAAGCTTTCGTAAGCTCTTAGGCATGATGATTTCCTTCGCTGGGGTATTGCTTGTCATCACCAATGGACAGTGGGAACGAATCATTCAATTCGAGCTCAATACAGGGGACCTCTTTATGTTAGCAGCAGTCGCTTCATGGGGTGTCTATTCCGTAGCAGGACGTAAAGCAATGGAGTATACGTCTGCCTTTATGTCTACCTTGTGGGCCGGAATTTTCGGAGTTTTAGTTCTTTTCCCCATTAATTTACCTACTTTCACTATTACTGATCCTACTCCTGCTTTTTGGATCGCACTGATGTATGTGAGTGTAGGGGCAACCGTAGTCGCCATGTTGTTTTGGAATATCGGGGTACAACAAGTGGGGGGAACCAAGTCCGGGATGTTCCTTAATTTTAATCCGATATTTACAGCTATTTTTGCTTACTTCTTGCTTGGAGAGACGATGAGCCTCATGCAATTCTTAGGGACTGCGGTCGTAATCGGAGGAGTCCTATTATTCACCATCCAGAAGTCTCGACCTTCCGCAGGTATTGAGTGGAAGAAAAAAGAAGCTTCTTAATAGAGGAAACTAAAAAAGGAACCTTTCGGTTCCTTTTTTGGTTTGAGTTTATCTTCTTGAATCTTGAATATCACGAGACTTGCGTTGATTCTTAAAGTGCAAGTAGATCTTACGACCAATCATCACGATAGCCGCAACAGCAATGATATTAATGAGTAGACCTAGTACCGCACCTAACAGGCCTTCCCCAAACATGCTTCCTAGCAAGAGTCCTGCTAGACCCCCGAACAACATCCCCTTCATGAATCCACCCTTACTAGCAGTAGACGCTGCTGGGTTGTTCGCCGGAGTATTCGTCGTATTGGACGCTGGCTTGTTTGTCGTTGAATTCATTTGGGAATCGTTCTTCGTCGGCGTAAACGACTTCGTCCCGGACTTATAGGATTTCTTGGCATCTACTTCCTGATGGTCAAACAATCCACCGGGAGAAAAGATCAGAGCAAATGCCATGAATACTGCAAGTAGTTTCTTAAACATAATTATGTTTCCTCCTTACATAGATGATGTGCAAAATCTAATTCTATTCTACGGACAAACTCGTACAAAAGTTTCAAAATGAAAAAAATTTTTTTTGAAGTTGATATTGGTTGGCCGATAATATGTCCTCTGACGACAAGTACAGGGCAAGATAGAACTCCTATCTTGCCCTTGTTTCCCCATTACTATTTGTTTAAATCGTCGATTATTGAAAACAACTCTTGTAAATGCTTAATTTCATAATCTGGAACGATCTCATCATTTCTCTCTAAGCCTCGGCGATTAATCCACACGGACTTCATTCCTACTCTTGAAGAGCCAAGAATGTCGGTTGTAAGCTTATCCCCAACCATAATAGCTTCATCGCTAGTTAGCGAGAGCCGTTCAAGCGCATGTTGAAATAGGGATGGGTCCGGCTTACCTCTACCAAAGTCACCAGAGATGATGATATGGTCAAAGTAAGGAGCAATTTCAGGTACTCCCGCAAGCTTCTCTTGTTGCAAATCAGGGGATCCGTTCGTTAAGAGTAATAACTGAAATTTTCCTTTCAGCTGATCAAGTACCTCAAACGTCTCCTCGTAAACATAAGGGCGTTTGCGACGCTCAGCAGGGAAGGTATCAGCTAGTACCTGCCCGAATTCGGGATCGTCTATCCCAAGTGCCTTCAGCCCTTGTGTCCAGGATTCACGACGGTAATTAGGAGCTAGCTCTTGAAGCTTACGAAATTGAGCATCTTCACCCTCAAGAAAGTTAGCCCATAGCCCCTCGAATGGATTGATGCCAATCATCATCGTAAAAGGATAGGTTTCATACGAAGAGTAAAGAGTACGTGCTGCGCTGCGTACAGCTTCCTCTAGTTGATGTGGATCAACATTGTACTTAGACTGTGCTAATTCACAAGTAGCTAGGAACGCCTCTTCTACGCTGCGCTCATCCCATAATAAGGTATCATCTAAATCAAACAATACGGCTTTAATCATCTCCAGCTTCCCTCAATTTCTTAAAATTTTTCTATTATTTTATCATGTATTTTCGAATATGGCTGATTTTTTTTTCAACTTAGGAAAGTTTAAGTTCGTTGAACTACTTTAAATTCGCATTCTTGTTTCATCTTGTGTACTATTAAATAGGAACTTTACCATAAGGAGAGAAACATGAAATCACTAGTCTTAGCAGAAAAACCAAGTGTTGGAAGAGAAATCGCCAGAGTGCTTGGCTGCAATCAAAAAAACAAAACTTATATCGAAGGATCTCAATATATTGTCACTTGGGCGATGGGCCACCTTGTCACACTCGCAGAACCGGAAGACTACGACGCCAAGTACAAAACCTGGAAAATGGAAGACTTGCCCATTCTCCCAACCCATATGAAATTAAAAGTAATGAAAGAAACCTCCCACCAATTTAAGGCGATATCTCAGCTTGCAAAACGAAACGACATTAAGGAATTGATTATTGCAACGGATGCTGGACGGGAAGGAGAATTAGTAGCACGATGGATTATGGATGTCGTTCATTGGAAAAAACCTACAAAACGACTTTGGATTTCCTCACAAACGGACAAAGCTATACGAGAAGGGTTCCAAAAATTAAAACCTGGGGATGATTTTCGACCTTTATATCAATCTGCTGTCTGCCGAGCAGAGGCCGATTGGCTCATTGGGTTAAACGTAACCAGAGCCTTAACCAGTAAATATAATGCTCCACTAGCCGCTGGAAGAGTTCAAACACCCACGCTTTGCATGATGATTGAACGGGAGAAAGAGATTAACAACTTCAAACCGGTTCCTTATTGGACGGTGCAGGCTCATTTTGGAAATTTCCACGCCATCTGGAAGTCAAACCCGAAACAGGAAAGCAGAATCTTTAGCGAGGAGACGGCCAAATCCATTGAGACCAAGGCCAAAAATGCAAAAGCCGAAGTGGTTGCTGTAAAAAGAGACACCAAAGCTGAGCACCATCCATTAGCCTATGACCTGACAGAACTTCAACGAGATGCGAATAGCCGATATGGATTCTCCGCTAAGCACACCTCCAATGTATTACAACGACTTTATGAACAGCATAAATTAGTCACTTACCCAAGAACGGACTCTAGATATCTTTCTTCGGACATGACGGATACCTTAAAGGGAAGACTGTCTAGTATCGCTGTTGGACCTTATGGTACTCTGGTACGTCCCTTATTAAAAAAGGAATTAACCATTACAAAAAGAATAGTGGATGATAGTAAAGTGACAGATCACCATGCCATCATTCCAACGGATCAGCCACTACAGCTAGGAGACCTGTCAGCGGATGAGAGAAAGCTGTACGACCTCATCGCTCGACGCTTTATCTCTCTATTTTATCCGCCCTATCGATATGATTTGATCCAGGTAGAAGTGAAAATAGGAGAAGAAAGCTTCCATGCCAAGGGCAGAATCACCCAAGATGCAGGCTGGAAAGAAGTCTATGTTCAAAGTGGAAGGTCCAACCTAGAAGAGGATCAAACCGAACAAGCACTCCCTGATCTAGCAAAAGGAAACACACTTCCGGTTCAGCGAATGGAGGTCCGCAAGCATCTAACGGAGCCTCCACAGCGCTACAGTGAAGCAGAGCTTCTTACCAAGATGGAGAAGCATAGATTGGGTACACCAGCTACCCGTGCAGATATTATTGAAAAGCTTCTACAAACAGAGACCATCGAACGTCAAGGAAACCGCCTGTTTCCTACACAAAAAGGCTTGCAATTGGCTGATCTTGTAGCGGATGAACTTCGCTCACCGGAACTAACGGCAAAATGGGAGAACGAACTTGAACAAATTGCAAAGGGGAAAGGCAATGCGAAAGCGTTCCTTCAAGAGATTCGTCAACAAACAGCTCAACTCGTATCCGACATCAATCGCAGCGAGACTCAGTACAAGCCGCACAACCTTACTGGATCAAAGTGTCCAGAGTGTAAGGAAAATCTTTTGGAAGTAAAATCAAAAAGAGGAAAAACCCTTATCTGCTCCAATCGCGAATGTGGATACCGACGAGCTGCAGAAAATCCGGTCTTAAATAAGCGTTGCCCGCAGTGTCGAAAGAAAATGGAGTTGCGTACAGGAAAAGCCGGCAAGTTTGCTCAATGCAAGCCATGCAATGTCATCGAAATGCTAGAAGACCAAAAAGCGAGCAAAAAGAAAACCAATAAACGAGAAGAACGTAATCTGCTTAAGCAATACAGCAATAATGAAGGACTAGGGGCAAGTTTAGGCGATGCCCTCAAGGCAGCCTTAGAAAATAAGAATGATCCTTCCTAGCAATAAAATCCTCCTATAGGCCTCTCTCTATGCTTGAGAGGCCACATATATTGTAGAACATAAACATACAATCTACTATTGCGATTCGGAGGTGGAGGAATGCCGTCTGATTCTTGGAAAGGGATTGCACTCGGAGTCATAGTAGGCCTATTTGTTGGGATTTTTCTAAAGGGGATTCTGTTTCTACTGTTTATAGGAGCCGTAGCCTACGTCGTTACAAGCTGGTTTAGCCAATATAAAAACTATAGAACCCGTGTCTTCTGGAAGAATTGGTTGTTGTTTTTTTGCTACATAGGGATTCCTGTCATTCTTCTATTAACCCTGTTATCAAAGCTATAAAAGATGGTATTGTAAGTCCTAGTAGAATTTGTTACCATCAGAGTAACAAAATACTCCTACAGTAGTGGCTTATGCAATTAACCCGGAGAATTTCTCCGGGATTTTGTATATTCTTGCTTCCTACCTATTTTTTCGGTTACAAGGCATTAGTAAGACCCCGGCAGGGGTTAAGGTCCTGAAAGGGTCTACACCAGTAGGCATCGCGACGCCTTTATATATTATTTATATAAATGATTTTTTTATACACTTTTTCCATTCCTAAAGGAGGATCTACATGAATCTTAACTTCGAACAACCAATCGAAAGGCGAAATACCCAGTCCTACAAATGGGATCAATGCGATAAACTCTTCGGAGATAAAGAGATCCTCCCTTTATGGGTGGCTGACATGGACTTTACGGCTCCTTCAGCTGTAATCGAGGCACTAAAGGCCAGGGTAGAGCACGGAATCTATGGTTATACCATTAGGGAAGAGTCGTATTATAAGGCCATTACCTCATGGGTGGAGAGAAGACATCACTGGTCCATTAAACAAGAATGGATTACGACTTCACCCGGAGTAGTAACCGCCCTAAGCATCCTAGTGAACCTTTTAACCGAACCTCATGATAAGATCATCATCCAGACACCGGTGTATCCACCGTTTCATCAAGTCATAAGGGGAAATGACCGTATCATCGTCGAGAATCCTCTCCAACTTAAAGATCATCACTATACAATGGATTTTGATCTGCTCGAACAAGCCATGAAGGATCCGGATGTAAAACTCATGATTCTCTGTAACCCACATAATCCTGTAGGAAGAGTGTGGAAGAAAGAGGAATTACAGAAAATTGGGGAATGGAGTCTAAAATATGGGGTATTCGTTATTTCTGATGAAATTCACTGTGACCTTATATACCGTGGACACCAGCACATACCCTATGCTTCTCTTTCAGACGAAATAGCTAATTATTCCATTACTTGCTTTGCGCCAACCAAAACTTTCAATATTGCAGGTATTCAGTCATCCACCATTCTCATACCAGACGCTGAGTTGCGCAAAAAGTATAATGATAGACTTTCCACCTTGTCCCTTCAGTTCGATAATTGCTTTTCCGTCGTAGCTACTGAAGCGGCTTACAATCACGGTGAAGAATGGCTGAATGGGTTAATAGACTATCTTCACCATAACTTAGAGTATGTCATGGGGTACTTCAACGAATATCTACCTGAAATTTCGGTCATTAAGCCAGAAGGCACCTACCTCGTGTGGTTAGATTGCAGGAAGTTAGGTCTAACGGGTGAGCAGCTCAAAGACTTTATGTATAAACAAGCGAAGATCGCCCTAAACGAAGGGTCTACTTTCGGCAGCAATGGAGAAGGGTTTTTAAGATTAAACATCGCTTGTCCTAAAGAAACCTTAACTGAAGGTCTAGAGAGATTGAGAAGAGCCTTAGAAAAGCTTGAATAATTAGAAAGAGGGTTATCTACTATGCCCGAGAGGATAGCCAGAGAATTTAAGCGACTAATGAAACGCCTTAGTTCCGACAATAACAACTCTACGACAGAGCAAGATATTGACCACCACTCCTCTGGCCCACAAGACGGAACAGTAGAGATCCATGACGGTGTCATTAAGGTGAGCGACCCCCCTGATGGAGGAAAATTTCCTGTTATCGTAGGGAAAGAACCACTCATATTATATATAAACAAAAGCAAGATAAAGCTCCCTGTACGTGTATCCTCTGAAGAACGGTTAGATTGGAGAATAGAAGAGTCTCCTTTATTTACACTAGAGGTTTCAGAAGATAAAATGAAGGCTTATTTACGAGTCCATGACACCAAACGGTATGAATGGAAACTGAAAAGTCATCCCCCAGCACCGTACGTCGAAGTCGAAGCAGAGCAAGATTACAATCACATCATTGAAGCGTTAGAGGAAGCCATGGTGATCGAAGAATTAGAGCAAATGGGCATCATGGGGGGAATCGACCATGAGGCGATTCAAGCTGCTATCATGTCTCCAGGTAGCCCTCCCGTCGTGGTGGCTAAAGGCAGCGAACCCATTCCAGGAACAGATGCTGATATTGAACTTTACTTCGCCTTAGAGGAACAAACGTACTTAACAGAAAAAGATGGGAAGGTTGACTATCGGCAACATCATCATATTCCTATGGTCCGTGCTGGAGAGCTGATGGCAAGGAAAGTGGAAAAGCAAGAGGGGAAGAATGGACGCAACATCTATGGACACATTATTCCCCCTCAACCGGCGAGAGACGTCATAATGGCAGCAAGACAACATGTTGAGATCAAGGATCACAGTGAAGTATACGCCTTAAAAGATGGACGACCGCGCATGCTTGGTGATTCAATTAAGTTCTTTGACGTCTCCACTTCTTACATCGTTCAAGGAAATGTAGACATGAGCACTGGTAATATCATTTTCATTGGAGATGTCGTCGTATATGGAGATGTCATGGATGGGATGCTGATTGAAGCCATGGGAAAGGTGTTCGTATTCGGCCATGTCTATCACGCCACCATTGCAGCCACAGGAGGCATTCATGTACAGGGGAATGTTGTATCAAGCCGGATGTATTCAGGACTGTATGGCGTAGACTATAGTCGTCTGTATATGGAGCTGAAGAAGGTCAGCGAACAAGCAGCCACCTTCATCGAAGCCGTTGAACTGTTAAATCAACATCTTCACGAAAATAATCAGACTGTGGCCATGGGAAGACTATTATTGACTCTTCTCGATCAGAAGTTTTCCCATTTACCTCAGCTCTTCCATGATTTAGTCGTTCTCACGGAGTCGATAAAATCATCAGCAGAACATGATTTTTCCCATATCAGAAGTAAGGTCGAACCTTATCTGAAGCCACAAAGAATGCAGGAAATACGATCCATAGATGAATTGTATGCCATGCAGGCTAACTTGGCAGATATGCGTCAAAAGATACGTTCCTATGAAGAAAAAAAGGCAGGGATTGAAGTTCGACAATGTCACCATTCCCTACTCAAAGCAACAGGAGATATCCGTATTAAAAAAGAAGGGATCATACAAAGTGATTTGTACACAGAGGGAAATATCATCTTTTATGATCGACATTCTGTCTGCCGAGGGGGAAGCATCATCGCCGAAGGAAGTATCTCTGCTATGAAGGTGGGCGGCGAAGGCAGCGGGAGGACACAATTGACCGCTGGATACCGGATCTTAGCAGAAAGTATTATGGAATCTCGGATTTGTATTCGACGGCAGTGTCGCGATATCGCAGAACCCGTATATTATTGTAAGGCCTACTTGAAGGATAAGGTACTAGTCATCGAGAGTGGGGAAGAAGGAGAATATGACGAATAGAGGCTGGCCCTAGGGTTAGCCTCTATTTCTATTATATCCAATACGTTTTAGCTCATAATTGGTTTCATTTTCTTGTCTTTTTTATCATGAAAGATACCTTGTTGATTCATACTAAGATTGGAGGTGAACATCATGCCAAACATTGAGGTTAAGTGTTCTGTTTCCAACTGTTCCTTTTGGGGTAAAGGAAATAACTGCAATGCCCCTGCTATTATGGTCGACATCGACCAGCACGCACAATATAATGCAGAAATGGCTAGTGAATTAGGAATTGATACGGATCATCAAGACCAAGCTAACGATTCCGCTGCTACATGTTGTCGTACCTTTAGACCTAAAAAATAGTTCTTACATGAGGGGTGACTCAACGCGTCGCTTAAAAGCGATCTGTATGAGGCAACCCTCTTTCTTTTATCGCTAACATGTAGTACATTCAACACTAGGTACATACTCTCCCTGGCTGGATGCTATATGGAGGAAGGGGCTAATAGATATGACAACGACTAAACCATGGATCATGTACGAGAGCAAAGAAGAAATAGGAAAGACGATTCAAGAGGGCCTAGCTGAGAAGCTGTTGTTGCCCGTAGGATTCAGCCTAGAGGAGGAAGGGTTCCTATTCATTATTCAGTTGCCTGGAAACCAGGCCCATATTAGATGCACATTAAAAGATTTAAAAGATATGTATCCTAATGCGGATGAGTTTGTGAATTTTATTGCCTCATGTTGGCAAGAAAGTCTAGACGGAGCGGCTAAGGACGCGTAAGAAGGGTAAGAAGGAGAAGGGGCTTGCGCTTGCAAGGTGCCCCTTCTTAGCGTTCTCCTATTAGGGTGCAAACCACAGCTCGCGATAATCCACCCAACCCAAGGAATTGAGGGATACGCCTTTAAGTGAGGTATGAAACGTGCTGCTCTGCCTTGCATGATAGAGGAATAATACAGCGTACTCATCCCTTAGATCGTTTTCGAGCTGCAATAATTTTATCATCCGTTTTTCTCTAGACGGCTCATTTAATAAACCTGACACTTGTTGGTCAATATGAGGCTGCATGTAACCTGCATGATTGTATAGGAAGCTATGAGAAGATCTAAAAAAGTCCAATAAAAAGAATTCTAAATTTTCTTCTGAAACTACACCGCCAAGTATCATATCTGCCTCAGCCGTAACATGAGGTTGGCTTAATTCACTAATTTCGAAGCTCGTGACTTCAATCGTTATACCCATTTGCGCACATACTTCACGAATCCATTCTGCATCTGTCTTATTTTTGGCCACACTATACGTATAAAGCTGAAGCTTCTCTCCCTGGTAATCCGAATTGGCCAGTAGTCGCTTAGCCTCATACACGTCAGAGGAATTGATGTAATAGAGCCTGCTTTTATTAGGGAATAAGCTACAAGCTGGAGAAAAACGGTGTCCACCTAATTCTTGTACCATCCTCTTACGATCGAGCAGAAGGTGAATCGCTTTCCTAAAATCAGAGTTTTGCAGGATATTTTCTTTACTTAGATTAAACGTGAGATAATGACAACCGATCTCTACCTTGTCAACACCACGATAATCAGTTCCTTTTTCATTAGGTTGAAAAGGGGTAAACTTCATGTGCTGGGCTTCTAAGTCGCTTACTTCATAAAAGACAGAATCCGGAATGATCCAGACTTCAATCACATCTAAATGTGCCCTACCTTTAAAGTAGTTAGGGAACGCTTCTAGAACAAACATACTATGATCATTTCGAACAAGTTTAAAAGGACCTGTTCCTATCGGTAAACGTCGAAAATCATCATTTCCTTCCACTGCATCAGAGGGTAAAATGGAGGCGCGTTCCGAACTTAAGGCATATAAGAAGAGAAGATTAGGTTTATCATGGACGATTTGAACTGCACGATCACTAATAATATTAATCTCCTTAATGGATTCGAACATCCATTGAGAAGGGGACCTTAGCTCTTTATTTCTAAGTCTGTTGATTGAAAATTGAACGTCTACCGCCATCATTTCTTTACCATGGTGAAAGTAAACGCCCTTACGTAGATAAAAAGTCCAAATTCGTCCGGAGTCGTCGATCTCCCAATAATGGGAAAGGTGTGGGTGAAAAGCATCTGATTCCCGGTGATACTTTACCAATGTATCAAAAATTTGTCCAACCATGTGAACTTCCGTGCTTCGATTAATCAAGGCTGGATCAAGGGCAGGTAACGGCCTATAAAAGGGGAATTTAAGAATATCTTTTCTCAACTGTTGTTGATCTTCAAAGTAAAATCCCATTTGACTGTTGAGCCAATCCATAAATGAAGTCTTTGAAACAGGATTAATAGGATATTCATTGAACAAGGCCAAAGCTTGACCGATATCTCCCTTTCGGACCATGTCTTTAGCGGTGTGGAGAAGTAACTGTTCTACATCCGCTAAATAAGAGATTGAAGAATGATGTCCTCTTCCACGACCTGCCTTCCATTCAATCCACTTTTCCTGTTGCATTTGTTTGAGTATAAAGTTTACATTCCGGCGTGAACAACACAGAATGTTTCCTAACTCGTCAATGGTGATTTCCATTTCCTGTTCGTTGGGAATAGAAGGGAAGGCTTTTCGTAAGGCGTAATAATGATATAGGAGTTGGATAATAACCACCACGTTTCCTCTTAAAATCTACACCCTCTTAATCTACAACCTTTGGTTAATTATTACCAGTCGAAACTTTTGTTCCAAGGTAATACATAATAAATGGGTGGCCCAAAAGGTCTGTACAACAGACTTCTAGGGACACCCTCTTAGATTAACTACTTAAATTTTAGGGTTCTTTTCCATTCGATCATTTTTCTCGCCTACTGTAGGATTCTGATTGATGGCTTCGGTCTTTGCAACATGTTCCTCAAAGAGACTCGATTGAATGACTCGTCTGCCAATCTCGGAATGTATGAGTTCCTTGTCTTGTTCATCCATCGTTCATTCCACCTTTCTATAGGTTATCATGCCCTATGTCTTTCCTTCATACCCATCCAATCCTTAGGACAACCTAATCCTAAAAGAAAGCCATAAATATGGGAGGATCATGATGACCAATTGGTGGAAAGGCCTACTCACGATTTTCTTTCTCCTAGCCTCAATGTCCTATTCACAGGTTAGTGCTGAGGTCCACGAATCATACCAAGCAGAAAGGCAAGTTGTTTTGCAAGGAGAAGATGACTCCTCTGCAGAAATCGCTCGATACCGTTCCGGTAGAAGAGCATATCGTCCCACACCAGGCTATCAAGCTCCGACAAGGCCAGCTACTCCTCCGGCTAGATACGACGCACCAAGAAGAGCAGGCGGATTCTTTGGGGGAATAGGTGGATTTATGGCAGGGGCATTTCTTGGCAGCATGCTATTTGGATCTTTATTCGGAGGAATAGGGCATTTTTCATTCCTAGGGTTACTGATAGATATTTTAGTGATCGCTGTAATATTTATGCTCATACGCCGTCTTTGGACAAGAAGACAAGAAAGGCACAGGTGAAAAGCAGGAGACTATCCTGCTTTTTCTTTTTGTATATATCTTCCAGTAACAATAACATTTTGAATATGATAAAATATACATACAATTCAAAAGAAACCGTGCGGAGGGGAATAACATGAAACTTAACGATAAGATGAAAGCGCTGTTAGAAGAATACGGGGAAGAAGATGTGATATCTGCATTGTTAAGGGAAGTGAAGAAGGCTTCGATTACGGTCACTTATGAAGACCTAGATGCCGTGTACTCGGGTTGGACGAAAGAATAACCCTCAAGATGAAAGAGTGTGTTCTATAAGTAACGCCTTTTTGATACAACATCAAAACAAAAGAAGAAGGGCTTCTGTCAACTGTTATGTTGATGATGAAGCCCTTTTTGTTTGTCTTGTTGTGGCTATCGGAATCACGATAGTGGGATAGGCTTACATTCGGACAGACTCGGGCTTTTTTAGGCTTGCCCTGTCTGAATAAGGCTTGCATTCGGACTCGATCGTGCTTTTGGCACCTTGCCCTGTCCGAATGAGGCTTGCATTCCGACTCGATCGTGTTTTTGGGCCTTATCCTGTCCGAATAAGCCTCGAATTCTGACTCGATTGAGCTGGGTGGGGCTTGCCCTGTCCGAATAAGACTTGCATTCCGACTCGATCGTGTTTTTTGGGCCTTATCCTGTCCGAATAAGCCTCGAATTCTGACTCGATTGCGCTTTCTTGGCCTTTCCCCGTCCGAATAAGGCTTATAATCGGACAGTTTGTTTTCGACTTACCTTGTAAAGAACAAAAGAAAAGCGTGATTCGATGGGCGAATCGACGCTCAAAATGACTTGTGATTGGTATTTTGCCCCCTGTAAAAAAGCTTATCTAACAAGGAGACATTTTTCATATTGACACAGGACGAGAAGGTTCTGACTTCGTTAAAAAAGTAATATAAGTAAAAAGAGACAATCCCATTACTCTCCTGATTCCGTTATGTATCGGCAAACCTTCTGCAAGGATATGTATTCATTTTTTGTGAGATCCTTGCGGTATTGAGCGTATTGATAGGTTGCTTCAGCAAAGGAAAGATCTGCATGAATAACCACTCCATCTGTACTGAACGGATTATTGAATAACAATTGCCATTCACCGGTCTGTTCAGTTTTAGGAATCTTATGATAAAGTGACTTTTTTGTCTTATAGACGAAGTCTAGATCAGACCATAATCCTTCCCATAGCGGACTTAATTTTTGCGGTTCTGGAAGGACTTGTGCGGCCTTGTGTAAAGTTTGTTCGATATCATCTAACTGTTCCTCCGTTGCATGTTGGATGTCTTTCTTCATTTGCATGATCCATTCATTTACGAAGGCATAACCTTGACTTTCGATAATGCCTTTTAATTCTGCCAGTTGATCATCCGTCTCAGCAACTTGTATCTTATCGCAATAAGAGCTTAGGGTTATCAATCTATCCACCTCACTTATAGTCTACCTTTTTATTGTAAAACATTATACAAAAAATGGCGAGACGGACGTTGGCTGATTGGAGACAACCGGACGAACAGGAATGGATTGATAAATTAAGGAGTTCATATTCGTTTTTCGTTTAGGTTAGATTATAGATACATCGTTGCTAACTAATCATTTATCCGTTAGGACAGTGTATTCATGTTCAGTGATACTGCTTCTACAAAAAGCATAAGAAATGAAGGTGAGTGCATATGAGGTTAGTAAAGCATTTAACCGTTCATGATTTTAGCTTTCAGAATACGTCAGAAAAACATCTTAGCCTTGATGATGTGTTCCAGCGTGTACTACGATTTATGTCTCATGATCCGCATGGGGAATTTCGCTTTATGATTGGCACAGACTCTCATGTTTATCGTAAACATACGACCTTTGTAACCGGTGTAGTCATCCAAAGAATGGGCAAAGGGGTATGGGCTTGTTACAGAAAACAAAAAGAAAGTGGTCAACTTGGATTAAGAGATAAAATCACGAAAGAAACCCAGCTCACACAGAATGTTGCCGCCTATTTTGACGAAGTCAAAGAAGCAGAAATGAAGAAGATCATCACTCCTTATCCTGGTGCAAGCTTAATTAGAGAATGTCATTTAGATATAGGGATGGAAAAAAGAAACAAAACAAGCATCTTTGTTGATGAAATGATGAAAGTTATTGAGTCTGTTGGATACGAGGCAAAAATTAAACCTTATTCCTTTGTTGCCTCCCACTACGCTAATTATTATACCAAGCTTGGATAAAGACAAACAAAAATCAGCATGGAGGTCATGACCCATCTCCTTCATGCTGATCACCTTTGACTATTTCCTTTACATATTATACAATATATTTAGATAAATCTAATTATTTAAAGCTCACATTATAGATTTCCACAATAATGCATACTATGGAATAAGGAGGCCGATAATATGAATCGTCACGAATGGCAAGAATTTGAAGCCCCGTTTATTAAGATGAAGTGCAAACATTGTGGGCGATTAATTGAAGCTGAAGATTCCGAGGAATGGAATTTAATTGTTTTTGCAGATTGTCCAGAGCTTTAAGTTCAAAGGTGAAGGTAGGAAGGTGTCCTGAGGGGCACCTTCTTTTTGCATTTTGCAATATGTAGTTATAATATCGTCCATTGCAACATGTAATGAAGTAGGACTAACTTTTCGGAGGGGTTAAGGTGAGCGAAGCAACGGATCGAATCCATGTAGCTAAATTTCGTTTCTTAAATGAGTTTAGAAGTTGGTTAGAGCTTAATAGGGATAAAGATATTATTGATATTTCAACAGCAGGGGGAATAGAGGATTTAATGATTTTAATTACATATAAAGAAGGGAAAGACGGAAATGAAGAAAGGGAGCTTTAGCTAAAGCTCCCTAAACTTGTACGTTTTATTGTACTTGTAATTGAAGAAGTTCTTTCAGTTGCTTCCAGTTTTCTTCAGTCCACTGCCCACCACCAATAACAACCTCGTTGTCCACCTCAACAACAGGTGCCTTTCTGGTGCCATACTTTGCTTCAATAATATCTCGAAGAGAGTCATCTTTCTTCATATCACGATTCTCATAAGTAAAACCATTTTGGTGAAGGAACTCCTTCACATCCGTGCAGGCCTGTCAGGTATAAGAGCTCCAAATTACGATCTTCTTTTCCATCATCGCTACCTCCTCAGGTTCATTGTATACCAAATACATGATAACATGAAACTAGTAAACAATAAACACGATTTCCACCATTTCTATCATTTTATCTTCGAAAACATAAAAACTCTAGCAGGATAAAATAGTAAAATCATGATAAAGTAGTAGAGTACTGACTTCTTAAAAAAGAGAAAGGGATTAATTTCAAATGCTTATAAAAGAAATGTCTGACCGAACAGAGTTCACCGGGTTTTACCTTCTTAAGAGTGCGACATTAAAATCAACAGCAGATCAAAGGCACTATCTGGACTTAGTTATTGCAGATGCTACAGGGGAGATCCCCTTAAAGTTTTGGGATATATCTGAGATGGACAAAGAAACCTATTTCTCGGGGATGATTGTCAAAGTTCAAGGGACCGTTTCGTTATACAGAGAAAAGCTACAAGCCAAGGTTGTACGCATGCGTGCTGCGAGTGACCAGGATGGTTACGCGATCTCAGACTTTGTCAAGTCAGCCCCTGTTCCACCTGCTGATCTTCTAGCTATCATTGAGCATACCATCTCCGAGTTTCATCATCCAAAAGTGAAGAAAATCGTAAACTTCTGTGTGGGAAGAGTGCGCGAACAGCTTATGTCTTACCCGGCTGGCAAGTCTGTACACCATGCTTATTATGCTGGACTTGCCTACCACATCGTAAGAATGTTAGAAATTGCCGACTTTTTATGTAAGCAGCGCCCTTTCTTGAATCAAGACTTATTGAAGGCAGGAATCCTTCTTCATGACCTTTGCAAAGTGGAAGAATTCGAAGGCGGAGAGCAGGGGATTGTTACCGAATATACCGTAAGAGGAAACTTATTAGGTCATATTTCTATCGTTAACAACTGGATATCTGAAGCAGCCATTACATACTCCATCCCTACTCATGATCCCGTAGTAACTTCCCTGCAGCATCTTGTTCTTAGTCATCACGGGAAGCTTGAATACGGAAGTCCCGTTCTACCTCAATTACCGGAAGCTATAGCCCTTGCCCAGATCGATCTCATGGATTCACGACTGCAAGCAGTTGAGGATGCTCTTATGGGAAATACAGAGGAGTGTATTACCTCTCTTCGAGCAATAGAGGGGGGCAGAGTTTACAGGTTAACATGGGATGAGGAGCAAGAAAAGGTAGGAGGGTAATACTCTCAAATTGCGGTCGAATGATTTTCAGGGCTTCAAAGCACCCAATTGACGCCCTGAAAATCGGTCCAATCTCGGGGAACTATCCTATGAGTTCCCCAAAATATCTAGACTCGATCGCCTTCCCATAAATCATAATACTCTTCATCTGATAACTCCTGCAAACTCCTCTGTTCTTGCCATTCTTGCTCTCCCTCATGTTTAAACACTTGAATTGTAGGTTCAACTGGGCTCAGATTACGGTTTTGTTTTCCTTTTTCCATCTTAAGGCTCCTTTAGAATGGTAATGAGATAGGGATATTATTCGAGTTGCAACCAAGAAATATTCCAGAAAAAAAGATTCGAATTTTTGTAACATTTATCCGTTTTGTTACGTCCTATTTTTAGAACCTTATCAAAGGGAGACAAGATCTATGCGAAGTTTTATCCATGAACTTCATTTAATTTCCGATCTAACACAACTTGTTGACCTAAAAGAGCAAATTAAACAACAAGTGATGGAAAAAGAGCTGAATTGGCAATATCGTATGAACCTCTACCGAAAAGTACAACTAATAAACGAAAGAATAGTCCAACTAGAGGAGGAAAAAGTAGTTTAAAAGTATCTCTTTTTTCCTAATTCATCAAGGATCACATGAAGAATTCTTTTTTCAGCTCGGAAGAAATCGCACTCATCGGCTAATAGATGTCCAATCTTCTTCCTTTTTAACTGTAGGGCGTATTTAATATCAAAGAGCATATTAATCACTTCAGTAGGATTGCTTGTTTGTATGAGAATTCCATTCACCGCAAAATAGGCATCTGCTTTTCTCCACTCATGAACAAGGTCTCCGACAACTTGCAGATCTTCCTTTCCTTCACAAATATCCCAATACAAACCTGAGACCTGTTTATGTGCATCATGATTTACAATTTCAACCTGCTTCCCATCTGCCTTTACGATTCCTAGATCAAGCAGGATGGCATTTCGGACCATATTCATTTCTTCATACAGATACTTCTGTTCCTTGTTAAAGATGATTTGTAAATCTTTTTCTTTCCGATTTAAAAATTGACCGACTTCCATAAGTGTTCTAATCGATACAGCTTTCATATAAGTTCCCCCCAATCATAGGTTGCCTTCAAATGTTCTGCGCTTCTAGATCGGTATTTATAGTAAAGGCTATGCCTTGGTGAGAAATAAAATTAGAAAAAGTTATTGATATTATCCCGGAAAAACTTGTATAATTTTACAAATTAGATTGATTCAGAAGATGGAGTGTTGAACCTTGGGTTTACCTCAATGGAAGGATGTTTAATCATGTCAATTGACCCTATACAAATCGTGTACACAGGAGTCGGAATGCCACGGAAGATGGTCTTTAACGGAAACGAAATGAATACGGGGATTTGTAAAGATGAGGTCGAACAAATTATCGTAAACGATGAAAGCTGTGAAGGAGACGGTGTAGCAAATACGAATTTCCACGGTGGCCCGGACCGTGTCGTATGCGTGTATCCTTACGAGCATTATGGAAAATGGGAAAAGGAATTTCAAACTAGCTTGCCTCCTTGCGCCTTCGGTGAAAACTTAACTATTAAAGGATTAACAGAGAGTGAGGCATGTATCGGTGACATTTACCAAGTTGGTGAAGCCGTACTACAAATAACCCAAGGCAGAATTCCTTGCCAAACGATATCCAAGAGAACTGGCATTCAACCCATTCTCCAGAGAATCGTCGAAACCGGCTTTACGGGGTACTTCTTTCGAGTTCTTCAAAGTGGAATCATCCGAAAAGACTCGACCGTCTCCCTTATCCAGCGTCATCCTCTGCAAGTAACTGTTTTATTTGCAAACCAGATCCTATTCCATGATAAAAAGAACGAATCGGCTATTCGTCAGATCTTAGAGGTTGATGAGTTAGCTAGCGTATGGAGAGATAAACTAAGCAAGCAGCTCGAATCCATCTCTTAAAATGGAACACCCTTGTTAAAGTTTTGATACTCCTTAGAACGAAAGAAACCCCTCTTAGGTACTTGAACACTTTCAAATACCAAAAGGGGTTTTTTTTATCTCGATCGCGTGTCTAACCAATGATGAATCGTTGGATAAGTATCTCGCGTTGCACTTCTACCAAAGACTAAAGATATATGCCCTGCATTTACAACAACGGTCGTTACATCTTCACTACCAACGATATGATCAATGGGGTGGCTTTGGCAGGGGAGAGCAATATGATCTTGCTTGGCGATTACATTTAGTATATTGGATTTAATTTGCGATAAATCTACTGCTCTTCCCCTTAAGTGAAGTTCACCTTTAACAAGCTTATTCTTCTGGTAGAACTCTTTTATCCATTGTCTGTAAGCTTCACCGGGAAATGGTGTACCATCACTTACCCAAGTGTTCATTAAACGCCATCGGGACACAAATTTCTCATCATGTGCCTTATCCAACAGACTTATGGTAGGGCCATAAAAGTTGGTAATCGGTTTAAGCATTTTATTCCCCAAATCAATAAGATCAGGAGGAATGATTCCAAGCGTATCTACAAGTTTATCGATTGGGAAATGCGATTCATCTAACCACTTCGTGAATAAGCCTGCATCGGAGAAGTCAATAGGAGTGGCCATAAAAATAATATTACATATAGGAGTAGAAGAGTGGAGAGCGGCATACATGGAGGTAATCGTACCACCCATGCAATATCCTAGCAATGATATCTCATCCGACTTGCTTATCTTTTGTACTTTTCGAACCGCTTTTGCAACATAATCATAGACTATTTCCTCAAAGCCTAAATCCTTATCCTCATACCCAAACTCACCCCAATCTAACAGAAAGACATCATACCCTTGACCAACCAAGTACTCAATCAGACTGTTTCCTGGCGCAAGATCCATAATATAAGGTTTATTAATTAAAGCATAGATCAGGAGGAGGGGAACGGAATACTTCTTCTGTTGGTAGGGAGCATAGCGATATAGCTTTGCCTTATTTTTTTTCCAAACGACTTCTTTAGGAGTGAGCCCGACCTGAGGCTTTCCCTCCTTTAATTGCATTTCACTGATGCGTTTAAGACTTTTCCATTGTTCTTCCCATTTCCCCATATCCAGACTTGGTCCTACGGCCATCTTTTTTACCTCCTCAAAGTTTAAGTTGCTGACTTGAGCTGTACAAGACTCTCACGAATATTCTTTAACTCTAGCAGCAACTCGTCATCGACCTTTTCATCGAGGGCATCAACCTTTTCTTCAATCTGTAGAACGAGGGAGGAAAGTCTGGCAAGATCATCTTGGCTTACAAGCTTGTTTGTATGAAAAAAGGACTCGAGCATTTTATTATGCATATCTTGATAAAATAAATACCACTGCTGACTAGCGCCAATCCAAGCAGCAAAAGTTTCTTCCTGCATATTTTTTGCGATAAGATCACTATAATTCTGCTCCGCATAAACGTATACTTGCTTCCATAGTTGAAAAGGATTAACTTGTGGCTCCACTTCGTGACACCCCTTCTCCTTAATCATTCTGTGCTCTATATGTCAATAGCACTTATGTGACCATTCTATTTGAGCGGAGGAGGGATTATGCCAACTCAAGCTGAATCAGGATAAACTGTTCTAGCTCATTCAATATGGTAAAGAGAGAAGCTCTGGCCTCAAATTCTTCCCTTGTCAACGGCAGTTCTAATCCTTTAAGAAACCCGCGAACCCGCTGCAGGTGCTGGAGAGTATCTCTCGGGTTATCGTGCAAATGCTGACCTAGGTATTCAAACAATTCTCCAACGAAATGACACTGTGGAACCTGAACATCAATAGAAGAAACAACCGGCAACATCCGTTCAAGGCGCTCGAATTGTCGTTCTCTCATTTTGAAATACCGATAATGTTGATCCTGTTTACGCAAAAGTTGGTTCTCAACCGTCTGTAGAGATAGATCCTTTGCTTCTTCAAGCCGATTAGCAGTATCCACAAACTCTTTACCGCTCCAGAGGGTATCTCCAGCACGAATAAAGGCAGCCAACTCCTTTAAGATAATTTGGATATTTTGATCAATCTCTTCTTGAAAATGCTTTAACTTCTTCTCATGACTAGGCATATACAAATTCATGAGAAGGGCGATTCCTACACCGATCGCAATGAGCTGGACCTCATTCCACAACAGGCTTAAGGTAAACTGCTGGTCAAGATATAAATGAAAGATAATAACAGCACTTGTCACAATGCCTTCTTGAATCTTAAGCCGAACCAATAAAGGAATATGAAGGAGAAATAATAACATGACGCTAAGCCAGTGGTATCCTAGTATGGAGAACACCAAAGCACCGCTCCCTAGACCTATGAGACAAGCAACAGCCCGGGCCATAGCTGTGGTTATCGATCTTTTTTTCGTAGGTTGAATACATAAGATAGTAAGAATCCCAGCGGAAACAAAATATTGAAGTCCTAAGCTTTGGGCTAGAAAAAGGGATATTCCGGTTCCGAGTGCCGTTTTAATCGTTCGAAAGCCAATACCAAACATAGAAATTCTCCTTAATGGAGACAGTCAATCTGTCTTTTTGATACCATTTTCCCCTTTTTATTGTTTCTTTTCAATGGTTGTTATAAACCGCTTTGTAATAGGCATATCGCTTGCCATGATTCCCAAGCCCGCTTAGCGGATCGATATTCAGCTTCGGCCATATATAAAGATTTCTCAAGTTCTTTAACAGCTAAGTATTCCTTCTTCGCATGTTGGATAAACTGAATTTCAACTTGACCCTCTTTCTTTGCTGTAAGCTTCCCTTCCCTCAGCAGCTTATACTGTTTAAGTAATAGTTGAGTTCGTGCTTCTACCAATTGAGCCATGATTTCGAAATACCTTTTTTCCGTTTGGTAAGCCTGTTCTTGGGCTGCCTGAATCTCACGAATGGCTTTTTCAATCATGGAAATTCCTCCTGTACTTATGTCCTGTTCTAGATTATGGCTCGTTTCAACCCGTAGTGACTGTCCATAGGAAATTAGTTCCTTTGACATACGACAAAAAGAACAACCTTTCCAAATACAACCATCTTTAGTTAAAATAATAAAGAGATCAATAGTTTAGGTTGGTGAAATATGGGATCAAACATGAAGATGCTCTTCATTTTCCTCGCTGTAGCCTTTCAATTATCGGCTGTTCTCTTCATCTGGATTAATCTAACCGTTACTTACTGGTTACTAGCTGGCTATGCCATTTCTCTTATATCCCTTATCATTCTGCTGGTTAGAGAAAGAAGACAAGAAAAGAAGGAGGAAGATAATAATGATTATAGTGACTACTGAGTCCATTCCAGGTAAAGAAATTAAAGGGGTCATAGGGTATGTAAAGGGGAGTACGATTCAAGCCAAACATGTAGGGAAGGATATTCTCGCAGGTCTAAAAACTCTGGTGGGCGGAGAGATCAAGGAATACACGGAAATGATGAATCAAGCTAGGCAGATAGCCATAGGGAGAATGGTGGAGGAAGCGGAAAAGAAGGGAGCGAATGCCATAGTAGGATTTCGATTGCACAGCTCTGCCGTAATGGCTGGAGCTGCAGAGATTATCGCTTATGGTACCGCCGTGACAATCGATTAAATCAACATTTTTTAACGTGCTTATCTGCCCATTAAGGGGAGAGGGCACGTTTTTTTATTCTCGAGTCGTAGGCTCCTATCCGCCCTAAGATGGAGTCAAAATCAATCCAACGCCAGTTATGACAAAAGCTCACACCAGGTAAGATAGAAGCATAAAGAACAACAAAAACAAAAGTAAGGAAGTGAGAATATGAAAAAACAAGAACAGCAACGAAGTAAAAAAGGATATGTCCTGATTGGCATTGGGGGAATCATGTTGCTTGGCTTGCTTAATCTAGGTTTCCTCATTCCTTTTGGGATTGCTGCCTTCCTCATTTATAAAGGATGGAACATGATCAAAGGAAATTCACCTAGAGATCCTGGCACAGAACTAGCATTTGACGCTGCAACAACTGCTGGAGCTAGCAAATTCAAAAATTTTGACCACTTGGATGAGTGGGAACAAAAAATGAATAAAGCATAATTACATTAAGGGAGGAAAAAGAAATGAGTATTTTAAGTAGAGTAAGAAATATTACAAAAGCAACACTGAATGAAATGTTAGATCATGTTGAAGAGCCGATCATGATGTTAAATCAATACTTGCGCGATATGGAGAGAGAGATATCCCAGGCTGAGCTCACATTAGCGAGTCAACTTTCTCAAGAGAAAAAGACCAAAATGCTGTTAGAAGAAACAAAGCAAAGAATAGAAAAGCGGCAAAGACAAGCTCAATTAGCCATTGAGCATGGACAAGATGATATCGCAAGGCAAGCCATCTACGATAAGCAATTAGCAGAAGAAAAAGTAGAACAATATACACGTGATTACGAATTTCTTGTAGAACAAAGCCAAGCCCTAAGAGAACAGCTTCAGGAGCTAAAAGAAAAGTTTTACACGATGAAAAACAAGAGAGCAGGGCTCATTGCTCGTGCGAATGCAGCAAAGGCAACCAAGAGAATTCATGACACGCTTTCTCCAAGCCATCTAGAATCCGCTGCCAAAGGATTTGCTCGAATGGAAGAAAAAATCTTAAATCTAGAAGTGGATGCCGAAATTAGTGAAAAAATGCGTCGAATTTATGATCCGGAGTATATGCCAGCCAAGAATAATCCAAGAGTAGAAACCGAATTAGAAAAGATGAAGCAATCAGCGCTTCAAAACACATAAACGAAGTTCAGAAGGGATACCCAACGTATCCCTTCTATTTATGTTGTTTTTTCTTATAATGAAACTTTATCCTTTCTAAGGACGTATATATTTATGTAGTCTTTTGATGAAGGAGCGGTTTGAAGATGCTTGAGTTCTTTTGGGGCTGCCTCATAGTTGGTATCCTTTTTTCTGTTATGACCGTTATTTTTGGTGACATGGTGGGGCATTGGTTCGATGTTTTACCCGAACCGCTTCAGCCTATGGTCATCATCGGAGGGATTACAGCCTTTGGAGGATCTGGTCTCTTACTAGGGCAATATACGTCCTTTGCTCCTATGCTCATCCTCTTACTGTCTCTTATGGCAGCCGTCCTGCTCTCCGTCATCGTGTATTTCTTTTATGTTCGGCCCATGCAAAACGCAGAAAACTCAACCAGTTACTCCATGTCAGAATTAACAGGAAAGATTGCCGAAGTCACCATTCCCATTCCAGCCGAAGGCTATGGAGAAGTCATGTTGAAAATCGGAGCAACTCGTACGAACGAGATCGCTGCTAGTTTTGACCGTGTTGACATTCAAGCGGGAACAAGAGTGGTCATCATTGAGGTGAAGGATCATACTTTATACGTTTCCCGGTTTGAAAATACATAATATTTAAGGAGGTCATTGTGCCAGGCTTTTTATCCATTCCCCTCATTGTCATTGGCGTCATTGCCTTATTAGGGATTGCGTTCTGGGCCCGATACAAAACAGTAGGTCCAGATGAAGCGATGATCGTAACAGGATCCTTCCTTGGCAGCAAGAATGTCCAGACCGATGAGTCGGGCAGGCAAATCAAAATTGTTCGTGGCGGAGGAGCCTTCATTCTCCCCATCTTCCAGCAAGCCGAGTTCCTTTCCCTGTTGTCTCTAAAACTTGATGTATCCACACCCGAAGTCTATACGGAACAAGGTGTTCCCGTCATGGCTGATGGAGTGGCCATCATTAAGGTAGGGGGTTCCATAGAGGATATCGCTACCGCTGCGGAACAATATATGGGGAAACCGACAGAAGAGTTGAAGAGCGAGGCACAGGAAGTGTTAGAAGGACATTTACGTGCCATCTTAGGTTCCATGACAGTGGAAGAGGTATATCGGAACCGGGATAAGTTTGCCCAGGAAGTACAAGGCGTTGCAGCTAAGGACCTGCGTAAGATGGGTTTAAATATCGTTTCCTTTACCATCAAGGATGTTCGTGATAAGCACGGATATCTAGATGCACTAGGTAAGCCTCGTATCGCTGCCGTGAAGAGAGATGCTGAAATTGCGGAAGCGGAAGCGATGCGGGATGCCAGAGTTGAGAAGGCCAAAGCGGAGGAGCAAGCGACAAAAGCCGAGTTGATCAGAGATACAAACATTGCAGAGGCCTCTAAGGAAAACCAGCTTAGAATTGCAGAATTTAAAAGAGAACAAGACAGAGCGAAAGCCGAAGCCGATCAAGCCTATAATATTCAAGAAGCACGTTCTAAGCAGACCGTGGTAGAGGAACAAATGAAGGTGGAACTGGTACGTAAGGAAAGAGAGATTGATCTTGAAGAAAAAGAGATTCGCCGGCGAGAAAAGCAGTACGATGCTGAAGTCAAGAAGAAGGCCGATGCTGATCGTTATGCTGTTGAAGTCGCAGCGGAAGCAGACAAAGCGAAGCAAATGAGAGCTGCTGATGCACTCCAATACAAGATTGAAGCTGAGGCGAAAGCCATGGCGGAACAAAAGCGTCTAGAAGGTCTTGCCTTAGCTGATGCTGAGCGAGCAAAAGGGACAGCCGATGCCGAAGTCATACGTCTGCGTGGTTTAGCAGAAGCGGAAGCGAAAGAGAAACTAGCGGAGGCCTTCTCCAAATTCGGTGAAGCAGCGGTACTCGACATTATCGTGAAGATGCTTCCTGAACTAGCTGATCGAATCGCTCAGCCTCTCCAAGCGATTGATAAGATTACCGTTGTGGATACGGGGAACGGCCAAGGCGCTACACGGGTAAGCAATTACGTTACCGAACTGATGGCGACAGCACCCGAAATGCTGAAGAGTGTATCAGGCATTGATCTAGAACAGCTTATTCAAAACTTAACCATGAAGAATGCAGGGATGGGAGGGCAATTACCTCATCAGCCCTCCACCAGAAAGGATATAGAGGAGGCCTAATAGCCTTCTCTTTTTTCACTTTCCTCCATGACATTCGTCGTTTCCCAAGGCTCTTTACGGGTGATTTCGACCATGGGAGGTTCTTCACCTGCTGTTCTACCCCTCATACTTCCCATCTCTTCTACAGTTCCTAAATCCTCCATAGCTGAAGGATAGTTTCCTTTTGCTCGATCTTCTTGGTGATTTTGCAATTGAATACCTCCTGCGATCTAATTCGTCTTTACAAAAATATTTTCCCTAACCCTCTAGTGATTATGTACGGTAGAGAAGGGTGAACCCCAAAGTGCTTATGCACTGGGTTCACCCTTATTTTATTGCTGGTTGTTCAGCTTGTCATAGAGCCTTCGGAGCACAATCGCTTCAGCCCAGAGAGGCAGTGGATTCTCCGTTGCATTTTTCCAATCTTCATTCGTGAGTAAACCTTCCTGGAACATCCATTCTACCGCTTCACGTTTCCAATCTGGCGTATTGGCTGGGAAACGTTCCCTTAAATTCAAAGCTGCTCCAATTGCTTTTGCTGTGGCGTTGGCTAACTGATTGCGAAAGGATTCACTCCTTAACCAATTCGCGTCAGTAGGGTGATCAACAAAAAGATTCTCGATCAGAATGGCTGGCATACTAGTCTGTCGCAAGACTGCAAAATTAGCCTCTTTTTTCCCGCGATCTCTAATTCCTAGAGGACCTAAGAATTGCATAATGCCACCATGAACGACATCTTGGAGCTGTCCAGCTCTTTGATTGCGGGTCCCTGGATAAACGAAGCTTTCAAACCCTTGCCCACCAGCCGCGTTATGATGAAGGGAGACAAAATAATCGGCTCCTAGTTGATTGGCGATTTGCGCCCTCTCGGACAAGGGGATCAGCGTGTCGGAATCCCTCGTCAGTCGCACGTCGACTTCATAATGCATCAGTAACCAATCTCTTGTCTTTCTGGCCATATCTAAAGCCAGATTCTTCTCAACTAATCCATTCCCTTGAGCACCTGGATCACTGCCTCCATGCCCTGGATCCAACATGACAATAGGCATATCACCCCTCCTTTGCCATTGTTCTTCTTCTTATTATATTCCCCAAATTTAAGGATGGGAACGGCTAATAAACCGCATGAGCAAACGGATGAGTTGGAGAAATTTACATGGCAGACGAATGTTTCTTTAGCAAAAACTATCTGTGTAAACCTAATCTGGAAAGTTAAGGAGGGGACTGAAGAATGGCTTATGAGTGCTTTCATTGTCAACATGAGTCAGAAAATGCTCGTTTAGTTACCTTTTATAAAGGGAATGAAGAGCAAAACGAGTTGCTATGTGAAGACTGTTACGCAGAATGGCTTCATTCAATTAAAGGTTAACGAGCGTTGGTTGCGCTCGTTTTTTTTTTCAAAAAAGGTTACAATAACCAACGAAAGTATTATTAACTAGGGAAAAGAGGGGTAAGGAATGAGTGTACATATTGGTGCAAAAGAAAATGAAATCGCCGAAGCCATCCTATTGCCAGGTGATCCTTTACGCGCAAAATACATAGCAGAGAATTTTCTCGAGAATCCAGTTTGCTATAATGAAGTTCGTGGAATGTATGGATTTACGGGAACATACAAGGGGCAACGCGTATCCGTTCAGGGGACTGGAATGGGGGTACCTTCCATTTCAATTTATATCCATGAGTTGATGGAAAGCTACGGCGTAAAGAAATTGATTCGTGTAGGAACATGTGGAGCGATCCAACCAGACGTCCGAGTGAGGGACGTCATCCTTGCTATGAGCGCCTCTACGGACTCTGGAGTCAATCGACTTCGTTTTAAGGGAATTGATTATGCGCCCACAGCCAACTTTGAACTATTAAGAAGAGCATATGAGTTAGGTTTAGAAAAAGGACTAAACCTTCGTGTAGGAAGCGTCTTTACAAGCGATAGCTTCTATAATGACGAGAAGGATAACTTAAAACGTTACACGGACCATCAAATCCTAGCGATTGAGATGGAGACCTCTGCGTTGTATACACTCGCAGCCAAATTCAAAGCCCAAGCCCTGTCAGTCTTAACGGTTAGTGATCATGTCTTAACCGGGGAAGAAACGTCAGCAGCAGAAAGACAAAGCACTTTTAATCAAATGGTTGAGGTGGCTCTTGATACAGCCATTTCATAGAAGCGGAGTAGCCTAAGAATTTCTCCGTTTATTGTTAATAAAAAAAGCCGCCCATAACTGGACGGCAAGTAGTGAGGAGAGGTATTCAAAATCATTCATGAACTAGAGTACATGCAAATAACCTCATCGACAATTATAGTGCATTTTCGACATATTTTGCAAGTGTTTTTGTTCATCTGTATCTTAATGGTTGTTATTGGGCTTCATCTATTTTTAAATGGTTGTTAAAATGGGTATTTATATTGTGAAAAGGATGGAAGTAAGGTCTTGTATCCCCTTAAAATACCTGTTATATTAAATGGCATAGAAATTGCATAAAAATAAAATACAATTTATAAACAAAATTAAGGGGGACATCATGAAAAAACTAACATTCTTTGGATTATCTTCAGTATTAGCCATTAGTCTACTTACAGGATGCGGCGGAGGTGGACAAGAAGCTGAGCAACCAGCGGCAGAAGGTGCTCCTAAACAGAAATTGATTATGGCTACTTCAGCCGACTACCCACCCTACGAGTTCCATGATACTTCTAGCGGGAAGGATCAGATTGTAGGTTTTGACATTGACATCGCTAACTATATTGCTAATGAACTTGGTTTTGAATACGAAATCAAGGACATGGACTTCAGCGGGCTTATTCCATCTCTTCAATCTGGACGTGCTGACTTCGTCATGGCTGGTATGACGCCAAAACCAGACCGCCTGGAAAACGCTGATTTCTCCATTGTTTACTTTGAAGCTCAAAATACGATTGTTTCTAAAAAAGATAATAACCTCAATACGCTTGAGGACCTTAAAGGAAAGAAAGTAGGAGTTCAGCTTGGCTCCATCCAGGAAGGAGAGGCAAAGGAAATCGAAGGTGTTGAAGTCGTCTCTCTGAATAAGATTGCTGAAATCGTACAAGAAATTAAATCTAACCGTATTGATGCAGCCATTATTGAAGACACTGTGGCTAAAGGATATGTAACAGCTAACCCTGAACTGCAATTTGTGACGATCCCGAATAACGGACCCGCAGGATCTGCCGTTGCATTCCCTAAGGGATCTGCCAACGTTGAAGAATTTAATCGAGTGATTAAACAAATGCAGGAAAACGGTGAAATGGAAAAACTCGTAAAAAAATGGTTTGAGCAATAATAACCATTGATTTTAAATGAAGTGAGGAGTTAAACAAGAAATGAGTTTACAGTTTGGTCAAATTGCACCTTCCATCCCGTTTATACTGGGAGGATTATGGGTAACACTTCAGTTCACCCTTTTATCTGCCTTTTTCGGGTTCTTATGGGGGGCTGTCTTATCTTTATTCAAGATCTCCAACATCACAATATTAAAGTGGTTTGCTATTGCTTACACTTCTGTCTTTAGAGGGACTCCTCTGATCTTGCAATTGGCCATTATCTATTTTGCCACTCCTCAGTTGACCGGGTATGATATCCCTGCCTTACAGGCAGGGGTCATTGCTTTTGCGCTGAATTCTGCAGCTTATATTTCTGAAACCATTCGTGCAGGAATACTGGCTGTGGACAAGGGTCAACGTGAAGCGGCGATGTCTCTTGGAATTCCATATCGTCCGATGATGAAAGACATCATTATGCCTCAGGCTTTCAAGAACATCCTACCTGCCCTTGTGAATGAATGTATTGCACTACTAAAGGAATCAGCCCTAGTTTCCACCATCGGTGTAGCGGATTTACTCCGACGTGCAAACATCGTATCAGCCCAAAGCTTCTTATACTTTGAGCCCCTGTTGTTTGTTGGTCTTGTTTACTATTTGATGGTAATGAGCTTGACCTGGGCAGCGCGTGTCTTGGAGAGGAGGATGCGAGTAAGTGATTAAAGTCGATCAGGTTTATAAGTCCTTTGGCAAGTTAGAGGTACTTCACGAAGTATCGCTTGAAATTCAAAAGGGAGAAGTGGTGGCGCTCATTGGTCCTTCCGGATCAGGAAAATCTACTCTTCTTCGTTGTATGAATCTGCTAGAAACACCTACGAAAGGCAAAGTCTTTATAAATGGACAGGAAGTTACTTCACCCAAAACCGATATCGCAAAGGTAAGACAAAACGTTGGAATGGTATTCCAACATTTCCATCTATTCCCTCACATGACGGTCTTGGAAAACATGACTTATGCCCCTATAAAGGTAAAAAACGTCCCTAAAGAAAAGGCACGTGAAAAAGCTTTCGAGCTGCTTACTCGAGTAGGTTTAAGAGATAAGGCTGACGTATACCCTTCCCGACTATCAGGCGGACAGAAACAGAGAGTGGCCATCGCAAGATCACTGGCTATGGAACCTGAAATCATGTTATTTGACGAACCCACATCCGCGCTTGACCCAGAGATGGTTAAAGAAGTATTGGATGTAATCAAGTCTTTGGCACACACCGGGATTACCATGGTTATTGTTACGCATGAAATGGGTTTTGCAAGGGAAGTAGCTGATCGTATTTGCTTTTTGGATGGGGGGCGCTTAATTGAACAAGCCCCACCAACAGAATTCTTCGCTCAACCTAAGAGTGATCGAACTCGTAAGTTTTTGGAAAAGGTATTATGATACAACCAAAAAGGGAGTCAATGGACTCCCTTTTTCTGTGCTCTGAGGTAATCTACTCCTGCTTGCGTGAGTTTGGTTCCTGATCTTCCTTTGCTTTTCACGATCCACCCACGCTCTTCTAGAGTATTCATGCGGTGCCGAATTTGCTGTTCACTCAGTTGATGCCGCCAACTTCCACTTTCATCTGCAATTTTCTTTCTTCCAGCTGCTTGTCCTGCATGATTCAGCTCTTGGATCGTACTAAGGATGGACAATAACACTTCTTCGTCTGCTGATAGCTCTGCTTGAAAGGGTGAAACAGTATAATCCACTACTGCCGGTTTCATTGGACTTCTCTGGAAAAAGCCTTCAGCGGGGAGATCGCGCAGCGTCATGACATCTTGTTCACAAACAGCCAGCATGTATTCTAATGTATGCTTGAGTTCTCGGACATTGCCATACCAAGGATACTGCCCTAAATAGTGAATGACTTCCGGCAGTATCGTTATGTTTATAAACTCTGTCGTTTGGATAAAGTGATGGATGAGAAGTTCAATATCCTGATCCCGTGCTCGCAGAGAAGGAAGGTGAAGATAGAGAACCTTTAAGCGGTGATATAAATCCTCCCTAAACTTTCCTTGGTCGATCATTGAGAGTAAATCCTTATTCGTAGCAGCAATGACTCTCACATCTACAGGGATAATCTTACTCCCACCAACTCGCATAATCTCCTTTTCTTGTAGGACCCTGAGTAAGCGCGCTTGAATCTTTAAGCTAATATCTCCGATTTCATCTAAAAAAATGGTGCCCCCTTGTGCTTGTTCGAACAAGCCAGGCTTTCCACCTTTTTTTGCTCCTGTAAAAGCCCCTTCCTCATAACCAAAGAGCTCACTCTCTACAAGATCCTCCGGTAGGGCACTAAAATTAACAGCTAAGAAGGGACCCGTTGCTCTTCTGGAGTCATTATGAATAGCACTGGCAAATAACTCTTTTCCTGTACCGCTTTCTCCTTGAATGAGGACTGTTAAATCAGTCTGGGCAATCTTGGCCGCAATTCTTTTCGTTTCTTGAATCGTTGAGCTGTTGCCGATGATATCCGAAAACTGATATTTCGCAATATAACCTTTTTGTACGAGCTCTTTTCTTACGCGCTGGTCCCAATTTAGTGTTTCACGAACACTCTTAAAGGTTGCTACAATGGATTGATCATTCTCTATCCTAAACCTTTGAACAACCACATCCGTCTGATGAATCGTAAAGTAAGCTTGTCCTTCCTCATGATCGCTCAGAATATAGGAAACAATGGACTCCGGCAGAATAGACCTGACGTTCCTGCCAATGGCTCGAAGAGCATTAACCCTAAGAAGATCACCTAAATTTTCATTAAGCACCGTAATGTAGCCATGCTCATCCACGGATAATATGCCATGATGAACACCATTCAAAACATGATATAAATGACCATTAATCCGGTTTACGGCCTGACTTGCCTGAGCGAGGTTCTTGCTCAAATCAATAATTTTTCTAGTATACTTCTCAGAAACTTCGATTCCCCGTTGCTCCAATAACTCTAACTTCTGAAGAATGCTCATAATGCTGGTTATATCAAACAGTCTTGGTCCAAGATCAATAACTTCACTCACAAACTCTGGTACTAAATCTACTTCTCCCGGTGTTACCGCTAATGGTATTTTGGGCGTGCCTTGTTTCCCAGGATAATAAGGAATGTACTCCAACTGATCAATGCCTAGATGAATTAAGGACTGGATCGCTTCTACTGCGGTTTCTCGATAATCATTCACATAGAGGATGGGGGTACCTTGAGGGATGAGCCACAATTTATCAATGTTTTGGTAATTCACTGTCCGATTTCCTGTTATCACTTCGCAGTTCGAACTGATATATTCTTTTGTTTCATCCTCAATTAAAGGGGTGGACAAGATAATGAATCGCTTGTGAAAAACACAGGGGATTCCTTCTTCTAACGAATAGCTTTGAATCTCTACAAGATCTCCAATAATTTCTTGCAGTTGTTGGGTCAGCGCTAATCGTGTTTGTAACGTACCCGTGATCAATATCAGTATGCGTTCCCGTGCTTGCATCCTCTTCATCTCCTGAAAATAAAACTAATGAAGTGTAATTGTAAATCAGATTTGGTGATTGGTCAATTGATAAACACCCAATTAATCCACTTAACAACCAAAAAGAACCACATAAACCAGTACCTCATGTTCGTATGCTGCTTCTTATTTGGCATCAAGTTTGCATACCTAGTTAAATACAGTAGCGAATACACCAAGGGGAAAAAACAGATGTTAAAATTAATTAAAGGCGGAGAGGTCTATGCTCCCAATTACCTTGGGAGAAAAGACATTCTCCTAGTAGACAGTAAAATAGGTTATATAATGGATCAGGTTGATGCCCCAAAAGATTTTGTCGAGGTGCAAATCATTCCTGCCGAGGGAATGATCGTTGTACCAGGATTTATCGATTCTCATGTCCATATCATGGGAGGCGGAGGGGAAGGCAGCTATAAAACTCGCACTCCCGAACTCCAGTTATCCGATGCCACGCAAGGAGGAGTCACGACCTTAGTCGGAGTCATTGGCACAGATGGAACAACAAGAACGATGGCAGGTCTCTTAGCTAAGGCACGTGCTCTAGAAGAAGAAGGCATCACTTGCTATATTCATACAGGTTCTTACCAAGTTCCAGTCAAAACCCTTACAGGACGAATTGAAGATGATTTCATATTAATAGATAAAATCATTGGTGTAGGAGAAATCGCCATATCCGACCATCGATCTTCTCAACCTACAGTCTTGGAAATCGCTAAACTCGCCGCAGCCGCTCGCGTCGGAGGCATGTTATCCGGTAAAGCAGGGGTCGTTAATATACATGTAGGGGATAGCCCTAGAATGTTAGATATCCTTGAAGAAATCACTCAAACCACAGAACTTCCCTATAAACAATTTATACCTACACATATCAATCGCAATCCTTATCTGTTTGAAGCAGGAATCAGCTATGCTAAAAAAGGGGGATTCGTTGATTTCACAACCAGCACAACGAAAAAATTTCTAGTGGAGGGAGAGGTCAAATGCAGTAAAGGACTTAAGAGAATGTTGGAGGAAGGAGTGGACATCAAGCAGATTTCCTTCACATCGGATGGACAAGCAAGTCTTCCAGATTTTAATGAGCACGGAGAGCTTGTAGGGCTGCAGATCGGTAAGGTAACTAGCTTATATCAAGAAGTAAGAGACGCCATTGTCAATGAAGGAGTGGCAATCGAGCAAGCCATTCGGGTGATCACGGCAAACCCGGCTGATCTACTTAAACTTACTTCAAAAGGATACATTAAAGAGGGCCGTGACGCAGATCTAGTGCTCATTAATAAGAGGGACTTAAGTATAGACACTGTGATTGCTCGAGGTCAAGTCATGGTGCAGCATGGGGATGTAAAAGTCAAAGGAACATTTGAAGGTTAAATACCCCCTATAGGGTATTTATAGAGACATTTCCCCAAATGGAGTCCACCAATAACGGACAGTCGGTTCGCCCTATAATAAATAAGGGAACAAACTTCCGTTAATACAAAAAAACAAGTCTATTTCGGCTTAGCCCCCTAAGTTTGGACACTT